>JAMCVM010000138.1 GCA_023475835.1 Bacillota bacterium
AAGCCCCGGCTACGATCGCCCAAGTCGAAACCAAACTCGATGCCTGGATGGAGGCGGAGGCCACCCCCGCCGCCGCCCCCCCGATCACTACCCTGGCTCCGGGAGCTCGCCCAGCGGCGAAATCCATTGTCGCTCCCTATCACGACACGGTCGTGTGTTTGGCCGCCGAAGGCCACGGACATCCAACGATCCATGCGGCGATGGTTCAAGAAGGGTTTCACGGAAGTGCCAATGCCATCTATCAATACCTGCTCAAACTTCGCCACGAACAGGCGCAGATTGGGGAGAGCCCGTTGGAGGAGGAACCCAAAGGGCGGCCAGCGCGCATTGGCGTTCAGCGCATGGCGAGCAGCGTGATCTATCGCCGCATTTTGCACGAAGTCGCCCAGGCACGGGCACCGATCATTGAGGCCCGTCCGGGCCTGGCGGTGGCCGAGGCGGAGAGCGCGAAGGCTGCCGAGATCGTGGCCGGCGTCGACGCTTCGATCCCCAAGACCCTGTACAGTGATCTCGTCGCCGCGTTGGTGTTCGATACCCGAGCCCGTGAAGTGAAGCGGCGTTCTGGCATGAGCCCGGAGGTGTATGCCGAAGTGGAAGACGCCTTTCCGGTGGTGGCGGAGCTGCGCCAGTGCCTGGCCCGCTTCATGACCATCCTCGACACCAGCGACGAGACCGCGCTCGATGACTTCATGGAAACCTATCAGCAGGACCCCGCCGAACCCATAGCCCAACATGCATCTTAAGATGAGTCAGGTTCCATTCTCCAAGTGGAGGCGATGGCCTAAAATGATCCCAGAGTTTCTACTTCACGTGGAGAAACACAGGGGTATTTTCCTCACAGAGTTGGGATCCGACCCTGCCAAAACACACCTGACTCATCTTAGGATGCATGTAGCCCAATTCGCCTCGGGGTTAGCGAAGGACCTTGAGGCCGTGAAAAATTGCCTTCGCTACCCCGCGATCAGCAACGGCCCTATGGAGGGCACCAACAACAAAATTAAAATGACCCGGCGCCGGGGATATGGGCGGACGGGAGTGGAATTGCTCAATGCCCTGGCTCTTACGCACTTTCTGTCATTACTAATTGACTAGACAATGATTAAACAGCCATATTATGGGCATTTCCTTTTATTTACTGCTGGTACTTCGAGAAATACGCCCAACATATCTATCGGCTCTGTACGGTTTGACTAGTTTCCCTAATTTTCTCTAGGAAACAATCGCAAACTCGTACTATTAAGTTGCTACATCGTTAGTACGTCGACTATCACCAACAGAAAGTGCGTAAGAGCCATAACCCTTGCACTTGATCCAGAATCTGAGACCGTTCTTGCTTCGTGGCTTTCCGGTATTGAGAAGCCAACTCACGCACCACAGCTTGACGTTCGGGTAAAGACAGCGGCATCGAGGAATCCTCCTTAATGGGATGCCGGGAATTTCGCGTTGCCATCATAGCCCTCCTTTTTGAGTACATTTCTTTATGAGGCAACGAAGGTCTTTGGAGTACTTTTTTTATGAGTCAAATCGCTGCGTTGACACCCTGAACCGATTCCCTTATGCTGTCGGAGGTTATTGGGTCACAGAGTACCGTTTTCCCTACGATAGCTTGACTTGGGCCCTGCATGGAAAAGGTTTAGGTCAACACTGGGTGTGCCTCAACGACCGTTTCACGTCGAAAGGATGTGTAACGTGCTATTCAACTGGCTCATTATCTTTGTCGGCGGCGGATTGGGTGCTGTCGCTAGATACAGCTTAAGTTTGGCCATCGCCGAGCGCAGCCAGGCCCGCCTGCCGGTGGGAACGTTGACCGTGAACTTAGTGGGAACCGTGCTGATTGGCATGATCTCCTTTCAAGCCCAACACCTGGGCGCTCGCGGCGTCTTGTTTGCCGACATCGGTTTTGTCGGGGCTTTCACCACATTTTCCAGCCTTAGTTATGAAACCTTGGTGATCTTGGAACAAGGATTCTCGTTTGAATCGTTTATTAACCCGCTGGTGAGTCTCATGTTAGGATTGCTGGGGGTTTCCATTGGCTTCTATATCGGTGCCGGGCTATGAATCCGAGGTGGTGGATTGGTCTCGGCGGGGGTATAGGCGCTCTGTTACGGTATGCTCTGATGAATCTATTTCCGGAAAAACCCCTTCCTTATGGCATTTTCATCATCAATATCTTGGGCAGTTTTTTCATCGCAGTCATTATGACCGGTACCCAAGAATTCGGCTGGCCTCCCGAACGTCTTCGTATTTTTTTGACCGTCGGTGTCTTAGGCGGATTCACCACCTTCTCGACGTTTGCCTTGGGCACCTATCTATTAATTCAACAGGCCCATTTCATGGCAGCCTATACTTACAGTATCGGCAGTTTGTTTTTTGGGTTGACAGCAGCGTGGTCCGGCATTATCTTTGTACGTACTATCAATCGCTGGCTAGAGTCCCGTGCGGTCCAAGATGACAGGCGGAGGGATGAAGCAAATGAGTGAATCGCAAGTGATTAAGGGAACCCGAATCCGAGTCTATCTCGGAGAAGCCAGTCACTTCCACCACCAGGCGTTGTATCATGCGATCGTTCTTAAGGCGCGTGAAGCGGGCATGGCCGGTGCCACAGTTTTCCGAGCGATCGAAGGATTTGGGCCGTCAAGCCGCATCCATTCATCCAATCTCCTGGACTTGTCAAGCGACCTGCCCATGGTCATCGAAATCATCGATCAAGAGTCGAAAGCCGAGAAATTCCTCGAACTGGTGAGTCCCATGCTCGATCACGGGATGATTACGACCGATCCGGTCACGATTTTCCAGTACGGCCATCCTTCCAAGCGGTTCGAATAATCGTAACCGAAGCGGGCAACAACAGACCACGGAGAGCAGGAAGCTCCCCGTGGTCTCGAGTGAGCTGTCGCCCTGCTAAAACCGAACTGGCCGACAAAATGCCCCCTTGCCAGCAAACACCGCGCTATTCCCCATGTCTTCTTCAATGCGCAAGAGTTGGTTGTACTTCTCTACGCGCTCGCCCCGGGTGGGAGCCCCGGTCTTCAAATGCCCGGTGTCTAACCCGACCGTCAAGTCGGCAACAAAACTATCCACCGTCTCGCCGGAACGATGAGAAACAAAAGCCCCCCACCCATGGAATTGGGCCAAACGAGTCGCTGCAATCGTCTCCGTGACCGTGCCAATCTGGTTCAGTTTAATGAGGGTGGCATTGGCCACGTCTTCAGCGATGGCTCGAGAGATAATCTCTGGATTGGTACAGAAAATGTCGTCCCCTACCAATTCGATGGTGTCGCCTAGGCGTTGATTGAGCAGGCGCCAACCCTCCCAATCGTCTTCGGCGAGTCCATCTTCGAGCAGGCACAAGGGATAGTCCTTGACCAGAGCCGCATAATAGTCGACCATCTGGGCACTGTCGAGTGCCCGCTGCTCGGTCCGCAACTGATACTTACCGTCGCGATGAAACTCGCTCGATGCCGGATCCATAGCGATACCAACGTCTGCTCCCGGCCTGAGTCCCACTTTTTCAATGGCGGCTACGATCAAATCCAAGGGTTCTCGATTCGAAGACACCACGGGTGCAAATCCACCTTCGTCGCCCACCCCGACCGACATCGACCGTTCCAGTAGCAGCGCCTGCAAAGCATGGTAGATCTCCGAACCCCAGCGCAATGCTTCGCGAAATGTTGTTGCACCATAAGGCGCAATCATAAACTCCTGAATGTCGGCACCTTGGCCATGAGCGTGCACTCCGCCATTTAAAATGTTCATCATTGGAACTGGCAAACGGAGCTTCCCGGCGCCGCCTAGATATTGATACAAGGGCAATTGGCTAGCTGCAGCCGCGGCGCGGGCTGCCGCCAAGGATACGCCTAATATGGCGTTCGCACCGAGTCGCCCTTTGTTCGAGGTGCCGTCAAGGGCGATCATGGTGTCGTCAATTTTCACCTGGTCTCGACAGTCGAAGCCAATCAGGGCTGGGCCCAGAATATTATTCACGTTGGCCACGGCTGTCATCACCCCTTTGCCCCCAAAACGCTTCTGGTCGCCGTCCCGCAGTTCCACCGCTTCCCGGCTTCCGGTCGAGGCGCCAGAGGGTACCCCGGCCCGGGCCTTCACCCCGCCATTCAACCGCACTTCCACTTCTACCGTAGGATTGCCACGGGAATCTAAAATCTCGCGCGCTTTAATCTCTTGCATCAAAAACTCCATGGTGCTGCCCCTTTCCGATATCTGCGGCGGACTATGTTTGTCCAGTTTGTCCATCGACACAACTTAGCTGCCGATGGCGAAGTTCCCCCGCCGCCTTTCCACTGCAGTTCCCTCTTCATGCTACACCTTCTGCCAAGCCCTCAGGGCTGAACGACCCACCTCCTTCCCTCAAGATTTCGCCATTGGCCAGGATTACGAGGCTTCCGGATCTTCCTCACCCAGTTCGCCGAAAATCTTGCGGTAGACATCGCGGCCAAAGCTTGTGGACAAAGGAGCCCCTTCCACGATTTTAAAGGTGCGCACGCCGTCATCTCGGCGTTCTGCCCGCAAACACTGCACCCACGGCGCCGCGGAATCTTGCCATTGATTGGCGAATGTCACCAAATGGGTGACAAAAACCACCTGGATATGGCTCTCCACCAGGGCCTGGGTGATTTGTCGAGCAACCTCGGACCCCTCGCGTTCGTTGGTACTGGCAAACGACTCATTAAAAAGAACCAGTCCATTTTTTTGCAATCCATCGACTATGCTGGCACACCGACGCAATTCCTCGTCCAGTTTCCCGCTTTCCATAGTCTGATCTTCGCGGCGTCCAAAATGGGTGAAGACCTCCGAGCAAATATTTCCGTGATACCTCGTCGCTGCTACAAACATTCCGGACTGCATCATCAATTGGGCCAGGCCAAGACTGCGCAAAAAGGTCGATTTGCCGCCCTGATTGGCCCCAGTAACAATGGTAAGCGATATGCCCTCGGCATTGCAGTCATTTTCGACCACTCGGCGGTTGAGTTGCAACGCGAGACACACATCGTAAAGGCCAGACGCTTCCCGAACTCTTTCATTGGCCGGTGCCAGCGTCGGAAACGTCACCGGCTCCTGGATCTCTTGAAGTCGTTGAGCCAGGTTAAGACATCCCAGGTAAAACGCCAATTCCATGCGCAGTTGCTTAAAAAACGCCAAGATGTGGTCCGCCGCTTGCACTAATCCCCGCGCCACTCTAGCCAGTCCGAGATCTTTGAGTTCGCCCAAGGCGGTATGTCCACTTTCGTCGCGATCAGCGATGACCACGGTGTAGGTCTCTGGACTTTTGCGAAAGAAATTTAGGTTCCAATGATGCCCGGCCGGTGGCGACTGATGCAAGACATAGTGCTGTCCTTTCAGACCTGGTCCCAATTGCGCACTGAACACCATGCCTTGCCGAAAAGCCAATGCCTCTAGGTGATCTCGCACTTGGTTCAGATAGCTATCATCCAGTGCTTGCTCCAACCTTTGGCCGAACATTTGCAATCCGGGAGATCGGAAGTCCTCTACATGAGCTCTGACCCAATCACGAACTTTTTCTAGATACTCAAACAGCATTCGCAGCAAAGGAATGGCTTCGTGCATCATCGATTCAGCATGACGAGTGAAAATCCCTAAATGGGCGCGCCGTCGTTGCTCCAACGCCTCCATGGCCATAGCGTACAACTCGCTCAACACTGGGACCTGAGCCATGAAATCCTTGAGCACCTCTTGCCGAAATTGAATCTCAGCCAAGTCGCATGACCCGACCAACAGCACTTTTTCCACGGCCGTCGCCAGCACGGGATCATCTCCGCGCGCGGCAGCCAAAAGCACATCTAAATTCAGATCCTGAGCGACTTGGCGTCTGTCCGCTGAGATCTTTTGTTCCCAATCGAACTCGCGATCGGAATACAGTAAGCACACGTTCACGGCTGCAAACGCTCCTTTATGCGAGAATAGGTTAGACCATAGCTTTCAGCCAGTGACAACGCGTAAGCTATGCCTTGCGCTGGTCCACGTACGATTTTGTAGGTGCGCTGGGCATACTGATCGGGGTTTACGCTGGCCACCAGACTCACGGTCTTCTGGTTGCGCGAGCCTAGCTCATCAATAAACGTGACTAAGACGGCGATAGCATCCAACTGGGTCACCTGATCCAAAACCTTGGTAGTCAAAAACACGGCATCCTGAAGGGTTGTCGACCCGAAAATTTCGTTCATAATGATCACGCTGTCAGGGCTGGCATCGCTGAGAATTGCATGCATTCTCAGCAATGCGTCTTGCAATTTTCCACTACCTTCGCTCATATCCTCTTCTCGTTCAAAATGGGTAAATATTTTATCGCATAGGAATAATTGGGCCGCGCCTCCGGGAACGGGAAGTCCTAATTTGGCCAGGAAATGTAACTGGCCGAACCGTCGAGCGAAAGTGGTCTTCCCCCCTTGGTTGGGCCCGGTTACGACCAAAATGCGTTCATCGCCGCTGAGTTCAAAGTCATTAACCACCACCGTGCCATGGGCGCTTAGTACCTTGTGGGCCAACGCCGCATCATAGCTATCGCGGCTCAACTCCGTTTTGTCTAGCGCCGACACTCGCGGATAGCAAAAGTCAAGCCCATGATGTTCGAAGAATGCCATGTAGTCTTGGTAGGTGAGATAAAACTGCAGTTCACGATCAAATTCTCGGAGCGCCGGGTCGAGAAACGAGACCTGCTGCCGAGAGAACGTCTCTAAACGTTCAAACGGCTCAGGATACAATTTGACGACTTGCTCTAAGATCTTAGCCTCGATATGATTCATTTCCAAGGCCTCGGAGTCTTGATCTCGAAGTTGGCGCTGGATGTCCGTCCGTTGAAACCTAGTTAATAAGGCTTCGAAATCTTGACTAACGTCTTCTGGGTCAAACTCCTTACCCACGGAAATCACACTGCCGTCAACCGTTAGACCGTAACGAATTCCTGCCAGGTCCGCCTTAAGCGCGGCAGTCTGGTTGCGCATGCCCTCAAATTCCGCCGAGCCTACATACGTGCGAAGAAACTCCCGAAATCGAATCAAACCCTCCGACTTGATATTTTCCAACATTAGGGCCTCATCCAAGCCACCGACGGTCTCGACGTATGAGGCGACCGCATCGAGAAACCACGCCTGTTTCTGGCGCTGATAGTAAACTTTTTCGGCATGGGCTTGGTATTGCCTGACGGTTTGCATGCCCTCGGCAAATAAATGCATCATTGCCGCTACGGCCGGTTGATGAAGGTCTCGCATAACATCTTGGCGGTAGCCGACTTCCTCTGGAGTCGTGAGCGAAGTATAAAAAAATGGTCGAAGCCTGTATTCGTCCCGTCCCGCTACAATTTCTTCTACAATCGCATCCAGATTGAGGTCTGAAAATATTTCTGGCGGATTGGTCTCCACCGTGATCGGGCTTTGAAGCCATAAGATGCTGGAAACCCTCATAAAAGATTCTCCCTTGGCCGCTGAGTTCGTAATTTGCTGAAAATAATGCTGATGGCTTCTGCGTGTGACCGCAGAAGCCATCAGCCCCAAAGGGCGGTTCCGATACTTTTAGGGGAGCTTCATCCCCTATATGCAATAATTTTACGTCATTTTCGGCTGGCGAGCAAACTCCGTGATACCCGCCTGGGGGTCAAAAACCGGGCGGTGACTTTGAATGACGCACGTCCTTCGTCATCCTTCCTGATAGCCTCTCACGGATGGAGGTCCCTTCGCTCTACAAAATCGCCACCTCACCAAAGCCTTGGCCATGGGTGCCGACTCGAGCAAGTTCCAACCGCAGAGTCCATGGGAGACGGGAGTCTTTTTAACCAAGGCGGTCCGCTTCGCCCGCGGAGAGCAGCGTAAACGTAGGGTACTCGCTAGGCAAGTTCGTATTGCCGACACCGGGTGCCAAGGCCAACCATCCGTCGCGCTGACCATGGCGGACCACATTGAGCAGCACGTCAAAGCCGAAGGCCGTTCCCGGACCCGGATCGATTCCTAGGGCCGACCAAGGAATTTGGGCGGCATAGCGCCATGCGTGCGGTCCGATTGCGCTGACCTGAAGCTCAGCTCGAGTCAGGAGTCCAGGACTGGGTCCATTCCATTCATAGACTTCCGGCCCTACGGGAGTAAGCGCCAGACCAATGCCCGCGGGCATGGGGTTATTGGAGTGGCCTCCTTTACGCGCCGTTCGCGGCTGAAAGTACAATTGCAGGCTCGATCCTTGCCAAATGTTGGCGTCGCTGTAAGGCTCGGCAAATGCTTGAGTATGGACCGTCGCCACCAGATCGAAGCTCAGATTCGTCCAAGTGGGATAAAGCGTCGCATGCGCCACTGCCGTCGACCAGCCCGGAATGCCAGTCACTTGACTCCGACGATTTAAACGAACGGCAAATCGTTGGGCCGCGGAGGCATCGGCCGTGGGAGGACCGGCGAGTAAAGACGCTTCTGCGTGCTCAATGAGAGGAGGGCCTGTGCCGGTGAAGGCGGAGAGTATGGTGGTATAGGCATTCTTCGCGTCCGTGCGGACGCGAGTGACCGGAACCACTATCTCGGAATTGGCGCCGGGGCGAATCGAGCCAAAGTGGCTGGCAAAGGTCACAGGCTTCCAGCCAGCGGGTAAAGTCACCAGCAGACGACCACTTACCGGGGTATTTTTCTGATTCGTAATCGTCACGGTAAAGGGTTCAACTCTCCCCGCCTCAACAGCAAGGCTCGAAGAGACTTGGAGCGAAACCGCCGGAATGCCTGAAAGAACCCCCTGACGCAATATCTGGGCTAGCATCTGTGCCGAAAGATGGCGACCGGTCAGGTACACCGGCGTAGGCCCAATGGGAATATGCACCAGGTTGGGATCGGCTTCGACGATCGGATTATCCAACCAGTCGACGGCGTGAATGGCCCCCTCTCTGGCCGTGATAGCCAGGGTACCGGATGCCGACCCCGATCCCCAGAGAGTTGCCAACCCCTTTCCGTCTCTTTGCCAAAGCCAGGCTTGAATTCCAGACCCCAGTTCTACTTTTCCCGCAGGCTGGTAGCCCTGGAGCACGTAAGTTAAGGCCGCAACCGCAGGGACGGTGAGCGTGGGTTGGCCGTCCCCCTTAACTTCGCCATAGCCAGAACCTGGGTAGGATTCCGTGAAGAAGAAGACCTTACGATTGCCTTCAGCCAGCGCATCGATGGCCCCGCGCACCCAGTACGCCGCTTGTTCCTGCGAGGAGACCCAATCGGTCGACCAGCCCATCTCGGTTAACCACAAGGGAAGGGTTTGGGCCTTGACGCTTGCAGCCATTTGCTTAGCCATGGACACGGGAGTCATCGCCGCATAAACGGAGGTTACGGGATCGTCGGGACTGCTCGGGCCCGGGTAGTAGTGCCAGGAGATCGCATTAAATGCCGGAGGACTATCCGTCGTCAACAGCGTTTTGGGGGCATCGGCATAGGCTAAGACCGTGGCCTTGGGTTCCAGCGCGTGAATTGCCGCGGCCGCCACTTGCGCCAACTCGGCGTACTGCGCCGCGGTCCCCGGCCAATAGGCGGCGGTGGTGGGCTCATTCCATAATTCCCAAGCCGTAATCCCGTAATGCTTCCACCCCTGAGAGCGAGCTAAGCTGCCATCGGGCATATAGCGAGCGACCGTGGCTCGGACAAAGCGGGAATATGCCTCTAAACCTTGGGCAAAGGTCAGCCCAGGAGACGGTCCAAATGGATTAGCCCCGGCAGGCCAGGCAGTTAATAGCCCCAAAATGTGCAGGTGGGCTTTACGAGCCTGCCGGAGAACGGCGTCCGTAGGCCCCCAGTGTGAACCCGAATTTAGGGTAGCAATCATCGCCGCGTCAAACTCCAACCGATACCATCCAATGCCTTCAGTTCGCATCGTGGTCAATGCCGACTGCAAGTCGGCAGGATCTGTCGCAACCGGGGTTAGGTTGGCATTGAGACCAAACCGATCCCCAGCATCAAACTTGGGAACAGGCACGACCGCCACCGTCGTGCGCTGGGTCCGGCTTGCCGTGAGCACATTCGGATTTCCGGCGGCTACCCACCGATCCTCAAGAGAGTAGAGCCCGTATTTTGACATTGGCCCAAGCACCAGGCTGCGCACACTTGTAGAATGTGCGGCCACGGTCATGGCCAAGGAACTCGTCACAGCAAGAGAGTGGGAGTTTTTGAGGACGGCCTGGAGCGCACCTTCGACGGGGCCGTCTGAGGGATTTTTCACTTGGACCCGAAACCTCAGCGGTTGAACCCCCACGAATACATTATCTGTGGCCTCAGCCGTTACTGCAACCTGAACTGCAGGCTGTGGCACACCCGTGGCAACCCCCATGGCCCCCAAGCCGGCAACCAATGCCGCTAAAAGGACTCCTGCCGCCAGCCCGATGCCATTTGCTACACTCCAACGCCGCCTGGTCATACCGTCCCCCACACCCCTCGCGCACAGGCTAGACCAACTTCCGACAATAATTCCTTGATTAGAAATTCCCATCGGTCATCTGAAGGGCGCTAACACTGCCCGCGGGATTCCGGGTGCATCGTTCTCCGCGCTATGCGGATGACTCTTCACACCCTGGTTGGAACTTTCAATGGCCCATTTTCTCGAGCCGCGCCGAAACAACCGTTCGGAGACGTTCAGTTGACCGTTGTATCTCTCATTTTTTACCCTAGACTACTCTGGTAGACAACGCAAATGCGGAATCATCGGCCAGTCTGGATCGCTAGAGTGTGCGGGCCGGATCGACTTCAGCGTGCTTGCGGCCCGCTAGATAAGCATCTTCCCACCATTCCCGGTGCTTTTACATTGGCTATCGCACACTTCTCGCCGTTTTCGGAACCAATGCGACATGAGAAAACTATCCCTCTGATCCACGTCTCCCAGCCATCGTCCGACCATTGACGAACCGCCGAGGGTACGCTAGGCTTAACCTTGTAATTTGACCATCGGGTCATGGTGTTGACCCGGGAACCGTCCGCCTGGAAGCGTGCAGGATGATGACACCTACCCTATTCGAAGGGTGGGTATTTTTTTGCGAAAAAATTTGCCTCCAGCATCCCGCAAGCCCTCCCTAATATGATTGACACCGACTGGCCAACAACCGCAGGACGGCGTTCTGGGTTGGATCGTTCGGAGTATTGTTCTTGGTTTGGCCGATCCGCACTTGACGCAATCAATGTCCGACGACAAGAACGACGGCTTTGCTTGGTAATATTGATTCTCGGAGTTCAGGAGGGATCCTGCTTTCATGCTAGACGTTCACTCGCCCGTCATTCGAGCCCAGACAATTATTCGCAGAGTCAAAGATTTGGTAGGTGCACGGCTTTTCGGTTTAGGCGGCGCCGTCGATGAACTCCTAATCGCCTTGATGGCGCACGGCCATATTTTGTTAGAAGATGTCCCAGGCGTCGGCAAAACCGCATTAGCCAGGGCCTTTGCTGAAACTCTTGGTCTCTCCTTCCGTCGCATCCAGTGTACGCCCGACCTCTTGCCCGCCGATATTGTCGGCGGATTGGTCTTTCATCCCCAAAACGCCGAATTCACCTTCCGCCAGGGTCCTATTTTCGCTAATCTTTTATTAGTTGACGAGATTAACCGTGCCTTGCCCCGTACCCAATCTGCGCTTTTAGAGGCGATGGCTGAGGGCCAGGTCACCGTTGATGGACAACCCTATCGATTGCCGGAACCCTTCATGGTCATTGCCACCCAAAACCCTGTGGAGTCTCAAGGCGTATTCCCCTTGCCTGAAGCTCAACTGGATCGTTTTCTCTTGAAGACGTCCTTGGGCTATCCTTCGCCCGAAGACGACCTTGCCATTTTATCTCTGCATCTTGGTCTCGGTGCGGATGTTTCGCGCGATGTCCTAACCACCCCCCTCTCTTTGGACCAAGACGGAGACTCCGCAGACGAGGTTGCTGGATCCACTCCTAAGGTCCCGCCCTGGCTTGCCCTGTTGGATGAATCCGTATCCCGAGTCACCATGTCGACTGATATTTTGCAATATCTATCCAACCTTATCCGAGCTACCCGCACGAGCCCAGACATCGTCGTGGGTGCCAGCCCTCGCGCCATGATTCTATTGGCCCAAGCTGCGCGGGCAGCCGCCATCCTCTCGGGTCGCGACTTTGTCTCTCCTGACGACGTGCAGCACATCGCCACCTCGGTCTTGTTTCACCGTCTGATCCTAGTCGGGGCCGCCGACGATTCCGAAATCGCACCGAACACTTGGATGAAATCGATTCTTAAAGGGGTTTCAGTACCGATTGAAGGCGATCCGGCATGACCGCGGTACTCCTCATTATCGCCGCGCTTATCGTAGCGCTTCTAGGCTGGGTGCAAATTGTTCACGGGCTGGTCGCACCCCGCCTCGAAGCTGACATGAGTGCAAGCAACAATTCTCTAGCCTATGGGCACAGCACCGATATTGTCGTTACCGTGCGAAATCCCTCGCGATTTCCATGTCCCTTAGTCAAGGGCCATGTGGAACTGCCGGAAGGATTGAGCCATAACCAAAGTCCTACCGAAGACCCGCACAACCTACCCAATTTCATTCAAACTTCCGCTCCTCTACCCAACTGGTCGTCACGACGGGAGTCGGTGGAATTTGTCTTAAGCTTGCGCTCACGCGAATCGGTAACCATACGGATCTCCGTACGGGGCGTCCGTCGGGGACGTCAACGGGTGCAAGGATTGACTCTTCGCATTTCCGACGGTTTTACCACTCGCCGTGAAGTAAAAACCATTCCCACGGTCATCATGGTCACGGTCCATCCCCGAAGAATTGCATCTCGTTCGCGAACCCCGTCACAAAATCCTGTGGGCCTCATGACTTCCCAGCGAAAATGGTCACCCACTTCGCTCGATTGGATCGATATGCGAACGTATGCTCCTGGAGATGCGGTCCGTGACATCACTTGGATGGCAAGCGCCCGCCGCGGTGAACTCATTGTATTGGAACGCGCGACATCAATGAGCCAACGGCTTGTGGTACTTGCTAGTGTAAGGGTATCTAAGCACACGTGGGAAGGACACCCCAACCAAGCGGACCGGATATACGAAACGACGTTTGCATTAATCGAAGCCCTGTCAAAGCAGGGAATCCAATGTCTTCTGTACTGCGATGGATATTGGCGCTATGGACGGCAATATGGGTCTGACCACCATTTGGTCTTCTCAGGCGAAGGATTCTGGAATTCACGCGTTCGCCACCACCTTGGCCACCTCCTCGGTAGTGTGGCCGCGTACCCAGCTGTCTCTCTAACTAATATTCTCTCCGAAATTCGAAGAACTGTCCCCCCACCCACGCAACTTATCTTGGTCATCCGCTACGAAGATGATTTCATTCGGCGCCAAATATCTCAATTTCGACGTGCTGGATATGATGTCGAAACGATCCTCGTATCCTCCTCCGCCTCCATTGCCGAGGACGAGGGAACCGTGCCATGAAGAGATCGATGGTGAATCATTGGGCCATCGCCGCCGACGCGGCGGTGGCCGCGATGGTCGCCTTTGCTGGAGTCAGTGCTGTCACCAAAACGGCCTCTTGGCAAACACCAGGAGAAGCTTTGCTAGCTGCCCTCTTAGTAATCGGTCTGCCATCGGTGCTCACCAAATATAAGGTGGTAAACACCCAATCTCTGTTGATCGCCTTAACCGTAGTGTTGACCGCTCTATGGACGATACGGTTCGGTGCATGGCCTCCGGTGCTTGCCTTGTCAGGATGGACAATTTTCATACTCCGCCGGATGGCAGTGGCTGCGGGAACCCCTGATAACGAGGTGCAAACCCGCCACTTATTCTCAGATCTCGGATTTTTGGCCTGTGCTTGGGGCCTTAACGCGCTTTTGGGTTCCCCCCAGGCGGTGAAAATCGCTATCGTCGTCGCTGCCCTGCTGATCGTCTTAATTCGCATGGCAGCCATGCACCATGCTCAAATCGCTCAGGATGGTGGACCAGTCTCCAACCGAGCACTGCGGGGTCTTGTGGGCCTTTTCGGCCTAATCGGAGCCACCTTAGTGATTCTGGCTATTTTCCCATCTGCTCGCTTAGTGGCGCTTTTAGTCGCACTGGCCCTGTTAGCCAGCTACATGGTCTTTACTCTTTGGCGGGATATGCTCCTACAAATTGCCGTCGACCTAGGAATTGTGGGTCTCGTGGTATTGGCGCTGCAGTTGTTTCGCAAAACGGCATCGAAAAAGAAAACCCCGATCCAGGGAACTCCCGGACCCTTCCGACTCCATTTAGCCAACTCCCCCCACCACCTTACGCTGCCACCGATTGACTGGAGCCTCGTATTATTAATCTTGGGACTTTTGCTGATAGTGTTCATTGTCCTTCGCACTCAACGAGTCCACGATCCTGTGCGCTTGGACCCAAATGGCATCCGGATGGAACGTGTCAAGCTTGCCCCCCACCGCCGTCGCCCCCATCGTTCATTGACTCCGCTCCGCCTTTTCGTCGCCCGCTGGCTTCGCTCGGAAGCTCGGCGAGGCCGGGCGATTCAGCCTGGGGAAACTTTGCGATCGTATGCCGCTCGACGCATCCAAGAAATGGCAACGGAAACCTCATCGCCCGAAGACCACGCCATTTTGGATCTAGTCGCGAGCTACGAAGAGGAACGATATGGGCTTCGCCCCGCCTCCGAGGATACGGTCAATCAATTGAAAAAAATCCTCCGTCAATAACACCTTGGGAAAGGATAGCACTGGGGGCCATAGCATCGGGGGCCCGGCACTCGGCACTCCGTGGCCCCCCTCATCTCCTTTCCTGCTCCGCCATAGTCTAGTGCAAACCTCGTGAACCTGTGACCTACGGACGCAAAGACCTACGGACGCAAAGTAGCCACGAGCCGCTTGGGTTGCAGCAATAATTCCAATCCCCGCTCAATACTAGGTACTAAGAGATCCGCGCTCAGCATCGCCTCACGAGCTATCCCCTCGGGGCCTAGTACTCCAATCGCTAACGCGGCTCTACGAAACATCAGGGCATCATTGGCCCCGTTGCCAACCGCTGCGACGTCCGCGCCGAGTTGTTGCACGAATCGTGCTTTGTCGGTTCCGTTATGGATCACATGGCAGGAGAGGCCTAAGGTCTCGGCAAAGGTCCCAGCCGTCCCAAAGGTATCGGCCGTTACGATGTAAGTAGCGTACTGGGCTGAGACCTCCCTTAGCAGAGATTTAACGGCTTCGGACACGGCGCCATCAAGCGCTAGCGTTCCGTTATAATCGAAAATCACATGCGACACGGTCAACGTTTCTCGACCCGGTATCTCAAAAACCATTCTCACGCCTCCTATTTCCTCACTATCCCACTCGGGCCAGAAAGATCAGCGTGGTTCGTCCCAAGCCTATGTCAAGATCCTAAGCGGGGGCCGACCCACAGCAGCGCCAAGCCCGCCAAAGCCAACGCTGCTTCCCCCACGAATCCACTTCGTGCCCCAATCAGGCTCCAAAGGCCGCCCATGACCAGCCCCGCTCCCAACTGACCGACCCCTCGAACGGCAGCCACCTGACCCAACCCCGTGCCTCGAAAATCTTTGGGCACCAATTTTACCGTGGTCATTTTCTGACTCACCTCGATGATGCCAGTCGCTAATCCCGCTAAGGCAAACAAGACGATCCACCAACTCGCCGCGGCTCCTCCAAAAGCAAACCCTAACAAGACCAGCGACCACACTCCGTACCCCAACCGCAAAAGGCTCTGAGCGGAGAGATGGTCGCTGATCCAACCCACGGGATAGGCGGTCACGGCATAGACGCCGTTATGTAACGCATAGAGCAACAGCGCTAAAGCGTGCGGAGACAAGCCCTCCACCGTCACCGCACTATTCCAGACGCGAAGAATGAAGAACGTGGGCGCTAGGTACCCCATCGAAAATAACAAGGTCGACCACAAATACCGGGTATATCCTCGGGTACGCGGTAGGCTCACGCCCTCGCCCAACTCGTGGACAGGCCTGGCCGCCGGTTCTTCGGGAAGCCGACGGAGACGAATAATCACGGCCACGGTCAGCGCGGCGGGAACCGCCGTCCAAGCGATCGCCGTAGCGGGGCGTACGAAGGTGACAAACAATGCTGCTGTCAAGGGGCCAAGTAAGGCTCCGATGGTATCAAATGCCTCCCTGAGACCATAAGCTTTACCCACATTGGCCGAAGAGACCTCCTCGGCAATATAGGCGTCGCGAATCGGGCCGCGGACACCTCGACCAATCCATCCCACGGTCCGCAACAACACAATCCAGGGCCAGCTTGGCACAATGGCCATCAGTGCCTTAATGCCGGTCAGTACGTATCCGCCGATAAGAAAGAAATAGCGACCATGTCTGCGGTCGTTGACTCGGCCGCCCCAGATGGCCGCCCAGGCTTGTCCAAGATTGGACACCCCTTCGACCACCCCGAGGGCTATCGCTGGCGCTCCCAGAGCCACTAGCAGACCCGGCATCAGGGCGGTGACCATTTCATGACCCCAGTCCGAAAACAACGAAGCCAGGGAAAAAATCCATACGTTTCGAGTCCGCCATTCCTGAAAGTTTTCGTCCGTCATCGTGGATTTGTCTGAGTGCATGTGAACGGATTCCTCCTTTTCAGCACGCTTTTGTCCGTGATCGTGGATTTGCCTGAGTTGATAACGCTCTTCCCCTGGATCGGAGTGCATCGCCGCTCGTCTACCGAATTTGGGCGCCTGCCCTGTCCCGGTGAGCCCGAGTCAGAGCAGGCTCGCTCGACACGCGAGGCAACGCACCGATACCGTGCACTTATCCACTCCCCCGGCTTTCGGGAAACTTCCGCCAACTCCAGCCAGCGAAGTTCAGACTTGGGTCGTGCGCTTCCAGCGACAGCAGTCGATTATATTTGGCTAAGCGCTCGCCTTGGGCGGGAGCGCCCGCCTTCATCTCCGGGGCGCCGACAGCGACAGCAAAGTCGGCCAAAAACGTATCACAGGTCTCTCCCGACCGACTCGATGCCACAACGTTCCATCCGCTACTCGCCGCGAATTTCGCCACGTCACGCGCCAGGGTCACGGTGCCAATTTGATTAGGCTTTACGATCAACGCGTTTGCAGACTGTTCTCGAACCCCTCTGGCCAGGAGTTCGCGGTGGGTCACAAAAATATCGTCCCCGATGATTTGACACCGTCCTCCCAATAGCGACGTCATCATGCTCCAACCCGACCAATCATCTTCGGCTAACCCGTCTTCGATTGAAATCAGAGGGTATTGCCGAATCCAATCGATATACTGGTCAATCAACTGATCGGCTTCCAGGGTGGATTCTCGCCACCGATACGTCGTTTCATCCGCGGCGAGAACGGATTCTCCCCAGCGATAGCGATGCTCCTGGCGGAGAGCGCTCGCGGCCACGTCAATGCCAAGTGCGACATCCTGATCCGGCCGCAATCCCGCGTCCACGATGCTCTCAAGCAATACATCAAACACCTGGTGGATACCCGTCATGCGCGGGGCAAATCCGCCTTCGTCTCCCACTGCCGTACGGTAACCGACGCGGCTAAGACGCCGCTTTAAGGCGTGATAGACTTCGACGCCCATGCGCATGGCATCGGTAAATGAGGCTGCTCCGCCGGGAATAATCAAAAATTCCTGAACTGGAATCTCGCTGTCGGCGTGCAAGCCCCCGTTGATAACATTAAATTGAGGCGTGGGCAGTACACCGTGCTCTTGACCCAAATAACGATACAAGGGGATTTTCAACCATTGTGCGGCGGCCTTAGACACGGCCATGGACACGCCTAACATCGTGTTCGCCCCAAGCACAGATTGGTCTTCGCGACCGTCTAAGGCCATTAACTGACTATCGATTTCCGATTGCTGGGTTGCCAGCCGACCCACGAGGAAGGGGTTGACGACTTTGGATATCTTTTGAACCGCCAGCATGACACCGCGTCCGGAAAACGGTCGACCGCCATCGCGGAGCTCTCGAGCTTCTCTGGAACCAATTGAGGTCCCCGAGGGCACCTCAGCCCACGCGCTTTCGCCGCTGTCGAGTTCCACCTCCACGGCCAGCGTCGGCCACCCTCGGGAATCAAATATCTGAAACCCACGAACGGCGGCAACGGCCCCCTCAGGCATCAGACGATCCTCCTTGCCCTCGCCGAGCAAGGAAGCGTTCGCGGCTTTGCTCCAATAATTGCGCAGCGGTCGCCTCATCCTGATAGGAACCGACTTGAGTCGTAATTCCCTGCAAGGTCTTGTACTCTTCAAAGAAGTGTTGAATTTCACGCAGCCGATGATCACCCAAGCCGCCCAACTCCACGATATGATCAAACCTCGGATCGCGGTGGACTACCCCGATGATTTTGGCGTCCGGGCCATGTTCATCCTCCATGAGCAACGCGCCCAACACTCGAACCTCGACTTGTACTCCGGGATCGATTGCTCCGGAGCCGACGACCAGCACATCCAAAGGATCATGGTCTTCCGCCCAAGTCTCGGGGATAAATCCGTAATTCACGGGATAGTGCATGGCGCTAAAGAGCACTCGATCCAAACGAATACGCCCCGTCTCCACATCATATTCATATTTATTGGATGAGCCCTCAGGAATTTCGATTATCGTGGTGATCACCATCTGCTAGTCCCTCCGTCTCTCACACATCGCAGAACGTGGGGGGGTCAGATCTAAAAACACCCAACCGCGTCAGGCGTGTCAGGATGCTATAGATCCCAACGCTCTGCGGCAGGTGTTATTATCCTGATCAATCAGGTGGTTTGGAAACATGGACAGGTCAACACCATGACCTTTGCTAACCCTATCACTTCCTCATTTTCGAGGCAAGATCGCGAGCAGACGATAGACCGATCACAAACAAAAAACTCTGATCGGCGTGCCTGACATGAAGGGGTGGCGTTTGCAAAAAGGGGTGGCGTTTGCAAAAATACCGAGTCGCGTCGGCGTTTTTTGACGTTTGCAAAGCGCATCCCGCTCTCAGACCCACCTCAGACGGCTCGGCCAGCCCATCCATTTTCATCCGGCCTACGCCGAAGGAGATTCGGACGATTCGAAGAGACGCTGGTACTGTTCATGGGTAATCCTGACTTCCCGACTCTTAGCACCGTCTTGGGGGCCGATAAACCCACGTTCTTCCATGGCGTCGACCAAGCGCGCGGCTCGGGTATATCCCACCCGCATCCGCCGTTGCAACATGGAGGTCGAGGCCTGCTGACTTTCGACGACCAATTGCACCGCCTTTTGAAACAGAGGATCGGTTTCCGCCGGCGGCCCGCTGCCTTCCGAGTCATCTGCGACTTCAAAGTCAAAGGCATCGGTTTCCGGCGGCGGAGTCTGGAGCCTTAGGTACTCAACGATGGCTTCAATCTCTTTTTCACCGATATACGCCCCCTGCAGCCTTTGCGGCTTGGCCGAGCCGACCGGATGAAAGAGCATGTCTCCGCGACCTAAAAGCTTCTCAGCGCCGACCCCATCCAAAATCGTGCGCGAGTCGACCTGGCTCGAGACCGAAAATGCAATCCGCGAGGCAATATTTGCCTTAATGGTCCCGGTAATTACATCAACCGAAGGACGCTGAGTGGCAACAACGAGATGAATACCTGCAGCACGGGCCATTTGTGCCAATCGGGCGATAGATTCTTCGACTTCGCTCGAAGCGACCATCATCAGGTCGGCCAACTCGTCAATGATAATCACCAAATAATACAGCTGTTCTTCGGCTTCCACGGTCTGGTTGTAACGGATCATGTCGCGCACGCCTGCCCGGGCAAAGAGTTGATAGCGACGCTCCATGTCGCGTACGGCCCATCGCAGCGCCATCGCCGCCTTTTTGGGGTCGGTGACCACTGGCGTCAACAAATGAGGAATCCCGTTATATACCGAAAGTTCGACGACTTTAGGGTCGATTAAGAGCAAGCGCACTTGATCCGGCTTGGACCGAAACAACAGGCTGGAAATGAGCACGTTAATCAACACGCTCTTGCCCGACCCCGTCGACCCAGCGACTAACAAGTGGGGCATGGCATCTAGTGCGGCCACGACCGGAGCACCGGCTACATCCTTACCCAAGCCCACTGCCAATGCCGACGGGGCCTCGACAAAGGCCGGATGCTCCAACACCTCGCGAAGCACCACCGGAGTGATCTCCGAGTTCGGCACCTCAATCCCTATCGCCGATTTGCCGGGGATGGGCGCCTCGATGCGTACGCCCGTGGCCGCTAGGGACAATGCAATGTCATCGGCCAAATTGACAATCCGAGAGACCTTCACGCCCGGAGGCGGTTGCACTTCAAAACGAGTAATCGTTGGTCCTTGACTCACCTCGCCCATGCGGACCTCAATGCCAAACTGTTGCAGCGCGGTCCGCAAGATCTCGGCCCGTTCCGTCGCGGAATGGCCCGATCGGCTCGCTCGCATCGGCTGGGGTTCCGTCAACATGGATAGCGGCGGCGGATGATATCCCCCTCCTTGAGGCGGCGGCGGCACCACGATGGGACGCGGTGGTGAGGGTGGTTCCATTGCCGCAGGAGTCGGATCGGGAGCCTTCGCCAGGGTCGGCTTGGCGGAAGCATTCACCCGCGTTCGTTTTTTCGCCACAGTCTGGGTAACTGCTGGCTCTTCGCTGACCACTGGATAAATCCAATCCCGCAAGGCTAACAGGCCGTGACCAATCTTAGGCCCGATCCAACGAAGCCCCATCCGAGAAACGCGTACCGTCCCTTCGGCCCCACGGCTGAATGAGGTTCCGGTGATGAGCAGCGTGGCCACAATGAACCCCACCACCACTGCTACCACGGTGCCACCAGTGCCAATCGCGGCCCGAATCAAATCCACACTTTCACGGCCAATGAAGCCGGCCGAGCGGGGTCCGATGAGACCCGACAACACCGCTAACGCGTAGACCGCAATTAACGTGCCCCAGCCTCGACGGTGACCGGTAAACGAAGGCCGATCCCAGACGCGAAGTCCGCCCGCTACGATCACTAGACCCGGGACCAGCCAGGCCGTTAACCCAAACACGGTGATCAATCCTAGGCGCACATACGAAGAGACCCATCCGTGACCGGTTAGCAGTCCGAGATAGCCGACCAAGCCCAAGGCGATGAGAAAGATGCCGGCAATCTCTCGGCGCATCTCGGGACCAATTTGTTGCCATACCCTTCGCACACTGCCCCCACCTTTTTACCCGACCGTTATTATGCACCCGTCCATAAGACTACGAGGACCGCTGTCGCCGCGAGCAAGGTGTACCATCCAAAGCGATGATAGCCTGTCGAGGTGGCAAGCAAACTTCGAATCCATTTTATCGCAAATAGTCCACTTACGGCGGAAAGAATGAAACCCACCGCCCAGGAGCTAGAGATTCGGCCCCACCCCTGGGGGTCCTGCACCAAGGTCAGAGTCATCGCTCCGAGCACCGTAGGAATGGCCATCCAAAAAGAAAAACGAGCAGAGGCTTCGGGAGAAAGGCCGAATCGGCGACTCACCCATAGCGTCGTCCCCGAGCGGGACAATCCGGGCCACAGAGCAAATCCTTGAGCGATGCCAATGCCTAGCGCTTCCAGCAGATGCAAATCCGAGATATCACGAACCTTCAAGGTCGAGTGGCCCACGGGCGTGGCCCAAACCACCACGGTCGTCGCCATCCAGCCCACGGCCACCATCAAGGGGATGGCTAGGCTCCCCAACCAGTCGGAAAGGCCAAAGCCCAAGACCACGGCGGGGATGGTCGCCACCGTCAATCGGCCCAATTCACGGAGCGATTCCGGTCGTTTTTGCCAAAGGCCGGTAATAAACTCCGTCATTTGACGGCGGTAGGCGACTAAAATCGCCACCAGAGTGCCTCCATGCAGCCAACTTTCTAAGACGAGCCCCGTCGAAGTCAGGCCCATCCACGTTTTTAGCACAATTAAATGCCCCGATGAACTCACCGGCAAAAATTCGGTGAGCCCTTGGGTGATTCCAAGCCACCATACCTGGCTCATCCAGCCTCTCCTCCCCATAGGATCGGAAGCGGCTACCGGCCGACCCGATCCTATAAAGGAGGCTTATCCTCGGGGCAATCGTTCTAGAACGATCAATCTAGTATGGTATCGGGCAAAAATCTGGCATCCAGAAAATCTGCGGGATCCGTCGACAGCAATCTTTCGATGCGCCTTGACCCATCCTCCAAACGCCGCACCAGACAGGGCCGACCATGCACCGTGGTCATAATCAGAATCGGCGTTTCCTGGCATTGGTGGGGAAAAATCGTTTCCCATGGCATCGTTGTGTATAACATGGCGCTTCCTTCTTTCTTTACTTTCTTCCTTCCTTCCTTCCCCGAGATCCCGATTCCTCAGTAGCTTCGCTGCCCACTTGCCCCGCAGGGCTGCAATGGCGTCAATTAGGCGGATGCGGCTCCGTAGGCGACGCTTGACTTTCACGGTGGCCTCGGCGAGATTTGGTCGCTGCCGATTCGGACTGGTGGCGAGGTTTAATCATCGAGAGGAGTTTCGCCAAGGCGGTATCGACCCCGCCCACGGCTTCGATCAACCCGACATCGACGGCATCTTTTCCGACCAGCACCGTGCCAATGTCTCGTGCCAACTCTCCGGTGCGAAACATAAGCTCGCGATATTTTGCCTCAGTAATTTTGGAGTGGTGAATCGTAAAATTGACGACTCGGTCTTGCATCTTATCGAGATACTCATAAGTCTGAGGCACGCCGATGACTAATCCATTCATCCGGATAGGATGGACCGTCATCGTCGCTGTGGGCGCAATAAAGCTATAGTCGGCGGCGACCGCCACCGGACCTCCAATGGAGTGACCCCCACCCAAGACTAACGACACGGTAGGCTTGGATAAACTGGAGATCATTTCCGCCATGGCCAACCCCGCCTCCACATCTCCGCCCACGGTATTCAAAATGACCAACAAGCCTTCGATCTCTGGATTTTCTTCAATGGCTACCAACTGAGGAATCACGTGCTCATACTTCGTCGTCTTGTTTTGGGCTGGCAAGACCACGTGACCCTCAATTTGGCCAATGATCACCATGGTGTGAATGGACGACTTCGCTTTGGGCACCTCTGTGGTGCCTAATTCAACAATGTTGTCCGCGGTCTTGTTGCGTCGGCGCCGCGGTTCGCTGTCTTCCGCTTCTCCGGGCGGTGGCCCGAGATCTACGCGATCCATACTGTCCCTCCTGCCCTGGCCGCTAGGTGAGAATGACCGAAGACAAACCCTGGCCTATTGGCCTCGCTAGTGTTTGGATTCCGTCTATTTTCATGCGCTGCCATCAGCGCCGCCCGGGCTCGACGCGTTCATTATCGACGTCCTCGCACCGAAGTCGTCCAAGGGCTCGAGATCCAGAGCAAACCCGTTGGGGTCTATTGATAGGAAGTGGTCGGGCCTTAAATATTCTCGGATATCTCCGCTCTGAGTTTCAAACTGGTTCATTCCCGGGGCATTGCGCCATCCAAACTTTAGTCTCCTCCGCCGGATCCGAACATGGGGCAGCGGACGCTTAGACCCGGCGATCTTACCCCATGAGGATGGGAACGCTGTGATGCTTTGAGCAAGACGCCCGCCGGGCTAAAGCCCCTTCCCGGATAGAAAAATCGGATGTGCTGCGCGAAAGCATCGGTTAGAATTTCTCTAACCACTACTAAGGTCGGAACGGAAACCTTGGGCGCAGTCCAAGGGTCCGCAGTCAAGCCTGGGGAGATATCCAGCATAAGACGTACGTGACCTAACGGCTCGGCCGAGCGGTCGTAGAACCAGGAACTTTGTGGAGTGATCCCGGAACCCCCCGCCTCGGCGTAAGCCAGGTGGTGGGAGAGTTCATCGCTCGATTCTTGGCCCAGCGAGGGGTAAATAACTGCTAAAACAAATCACATGATATCTATGTACATCGCATCATAAGGTGTATAATTTACCTGATTGCGTGGCGGGGATGTTCCCCGCCGGAGTAAGCCAGCTACCGGACTGCGTGACCGGCTAAGGGGAAACGCCGCTGGGAAATCCGCCGTGCATCGCACGGAGTACCCGCGTCGGTGCCCACTTTACCCGCAAGGGGACGGGACAGGCAAGAAGGTGGCGGTTGGGGGCCGAATCCCCCCTGTCGCCGGAAGGAAGCTGAGTACCCGAGCAAAGCCGCCTGGGGGCTTTGCGATGACGGGAACGGCCACGGCTACCGGCAGGACTTTCGAGGTGG
>JAMCVM010000147.1 GCA_023475835.1 Bacillota bacterium
TATCACGATCTCACCTTGGATGAGCGTACCTGGCACTGTCCCGAGTGTGGAGTCGTGCATGATCGCGACATCAACGCTGCGATTAACGTCAGAAACGCCGTAAGTTCTACGGGGTCTGCCTGTGGAGTCTGAAGCTCTGGCGGATCTTGCGGGATCCGTGAAACTTCAGGTGATGAAGCAGGAAGATGGCGACAAATGTGGTCAGCAATGATCGAATGTGGATAAGTCCATCAGAACGGTTTATCTGCCCAAGAATAAGGGCAGAAGGAATTGTTGATACGGTCGCGAATACTCTGGGTATACATCCGTTGCGATTCGAGGATGGCATACTCTAAACTAGGTAGGTGCCCGTCATGGCTAGTTCTCCCCGATTCCCCCGTTCCCGTCCCGCCGATCAAGCGGTCGCGGCCTCGGCCATCGTACGCTTTTTAGATCGGATTGCCGCCCAAGGGAGCGAACTGCACAGTATGATGCTGGTTCGGCATGGGCACATAGTGGCTGAAGGTTGGTGGCATCCCTATGGACCCGACCGGCCCCACCAGATGTTTTCCTTGAGCAAAAGCTTTACCGCAACCGCCATTGGGTTGCTCGAGGCCGAGGGCCAATTGCGCCTCGATGCGCCCGTGCTCTCGTTTTTTCCAGAAGAAGATAATGCGGTAGCACAGGAGAATATGCGCTCGATGCAGGTGCGCCACCTGCTGATGATGGGGACGGGCCACGTCACAGATACCTCGCCGCGCCTGCCTGAACTCGGGGGCGATAATTGGGTCCACGGATTTTTTCAGTGCGCCGTCGAGCGCGAGCCCGGTAGCTATTTTCTGTACAACAATGGGGCCACCTACATGCTCTCGGCCATTGTTCAGCGCGTGAGCGGGCAAACCCTTTTAGAGTACTTAACCCCGCGACTCTTCAATCCGCTCGGTATCGAACAGCCAACCTGGGAAATGAGCCCACAGGGGATCTGCCTCGGGAATTCTGGATTGAAAATTAGGACGGAAGACATTGCGGCATTCGGTCAACTGTACCTCGATCGCGGACGTTTCAACGGAAAAGCGCTGCTACCCGAAGCGTGGGTGGACGAGGCGACTCGGGCACATATCGCCAACGGTACCGATCCATCAAGCGACTGGGCTCAGGGATACGGCTATCAATTCTGGCGGTCTCGGCACGGAGCCTATCGCGGCGACGGGGCATTTGGTCAGTTTTGTTTTGTGATGCCAGATCAAGATGCGGTACTGGCGATGACCTCCGGATTGAGCGACATGCGCCCTGTTTTCGACGCGGTATGGGAGGAGTTGCTGCCCGGGCTCATGGACGGTCCAGCCGCGCCATCATCTGCTGATGACACGCGGCTGACGGAAGCACTCCAGGCTTTGCGCCTCTCCGATCTGGCCACCCAATCAAGTCTTTCGTCGCCACCGGGATCCAGAGCGCCCCGGCAAATGGTGTTCGCACCGAGTCAAGAGCATGCGGGCTCCACGGTATCGTTGGAGTTTTTGGACCCTGACCAGGTTAACGTCAGGCTTCATCATCAGGGCCGTGAAATCCTTGTGCGCTGCGGATTTGCAGAAGCGGTGGACGATCAATCGATCCCTCTTTTATTAAAAGGACAACCTGAGCCGGTCTCGGCCAAAGCTCTCTGGCAGAATCCGAATACGCTGGAACTGGCCCTAAGATTCTATGAGACCCCCTTTTGTCAGCATGTGCGCATGATCTTTCATGACCGGGAGGTTGCGCTCGAGATATGGCGGAATACCAATCCGGGTGAGATTCAAACCCTCACCGGCACTCTTGTGGACTAGCCCAGGGCGCCGAGACCGCCCTGAAATGGAAATCGGCGGGGCAAAGCGGATAAAGTCCTCCGCTCGACAACGGACGCAAACGAACGGGCCCGTTATGATGGCCGAGAAGAGCGTGAATGCGGTCAACGGGTGTATAGATCCGGGATTGACACACCTAAACGGCGTTGGTTGCTCGCTTGGGAAATTCTAAGTGGCGGCAGTGAACCCTTGGCCTTTGATGCTTTCGGGATGGCAGGGCAGCCGAGATTTTTAGTCGGCAGCGTGCAGCGAGCCCTGGATCCACCAAGTGTCGTATGGATTCAACGCGATCCTGGGTGTTTCAAGCGAGTATCAGGCTGGCCATGGAAAGGCGGTCTGGTGGTCGTGCTTTCGCCCATTTGAGGGACCTGAGGCAGCCGTCTTAGTGGAAGAGATGGCTGCCTCAGGTCGTTCGGGCGGTGAGAGGCTAGGGTTGGCTATCCGGTTGGCCCCACGTGCTGAGTCGGACACGTTGGCGGTCGCGTGCTTGGGACCGACTGGGATGAGTAGTATCGCTGGCTCTCGGGCATTGGATCTAAACGCATCCCCTAGGTATAGATAGCCTGGGCTACCTATATCTAGGGCGACTTATTACCGCTCAATCAAGGCGTAGATGACGGCGATACCGTACTTAAGCATCTCTACAGAGAAACCTCACAGATCTCCGCCTTCTCAAGCCCATGCGGAAAGGTTCGCTCTTTCGCAGGCCGCAGTGTTATTCCTAGCTGTCCTCGGCCTCATCCTCCGCACGGGTGGAGCCGCCACCGCGGAAGTTCGGCCGGTAGCCGTAACCGTTCCTAACATTCGAAAGCTCCCAAGCGGCTTGTTTTCGGTACGGAGCTTCCTTCCGGCGACAGGGGGGATCCGGCCTCCACCCGCTGCCTGCTTGCCTGTGCCGTCCCTTGCGGGTAAAGCGGGCACTCACATAGGTACTCCTTGAGATGCTGGACGAATTTCTCAGAGTAGTTTCCCCTTGGCCGGTCAATCAGTCCGGTAGCTATCTACCTCAGGTCGATCAAGCGGACCCCTAAAAGGCTGAACCGTGTTCGGGCCAACGAAAAATTGGACCGGAAAAGGTCGAATGCGCTGAGAAATTGTCGCTTGGGCGAGCATGGTTATTGTGGAGTGCGGCGCGGTTCGACCCAATGTGCTGAGGACAAACGGTATGGTGTCCTTATCATGTCTTCACTCTAAGCATTTCTTCGCGAGCCGCCCATGAGGGGAGGCGGAAGTAGTCCCCGACTCAGGAATGAGAGGGCCAAAGCGCGGCGGGGAGCCAAAGACGATGTGGAGGGAGTCGCGAAATGCAAGTGCGTGGCCTCGGGATCTTTATGCTGGCAGCTTTCCTCAACCCCTATATCTGCCCCTGGCCGGCCCGCAACTTTCCATGGGCTCGGCCGTGGTTCGCCGTGACCGAGCACTCCAAGCCATCTAACCGGGCGCTTCCGCTACTAATAACGCTCTCTACCATGCCGGGTCAACTCTATCTCTACCAGGCGCGACGCTACCATCGGGTTCCGAACCTGCAATTACTGCATGCGATGGGGTATCATCTCACTGAAGTCGCCATAGCATCGATATTGCCCGCCCCGAGTGGACACCCACTAACCTTTTTCTATAAAAAAAGCGTGGCGGTGGGATACTGGTTTCATCGCGGAGCGTTCTATCCAGTGAAAACATACGTCACTGAGGACTGGTTGAAATGGGGACATGTCATCCAATCGGTGCCATTTCCTGTGGCTTCGCGCTGGGTAAGTTTAAATCGATTCGGGGCGTCGGCGTTCGTGTCCGACGGGGAGGACAGCTTGACGCTTGCTCCGAAAGCACTTCGTCCCTATGCCTATCGTGGCCTGTGGATTGACTATCCTGCTGCCTGGACAGTGATGCACGCTGCCGATGGCGCGCTTTATCTGCGCTCCCTTCGCAGTCAGCATCATTTCGAAGTCCGAGTCAGTCTGAAACCGGACCATCCGGCCCAATTCATCCCGATCAGGAAGGCCATCACGCTCAAAACAACGAGGACTTGGGGACACAGGCAAGGTGCCGGCAACGAAAAGTTAGAAGACCAGACCGTCGATGTGTTCGAAGCAGTTTCGCCATACCTAGGCTCCCTTCGGCGGGTGCAGTTGTCAGCGGTGGTGCCGAAAATCAAAAGGACATGGGCCTTCGCGTTTCTCCGTCAATGGCGGATCAGTGGCAACATGTTGCAGATAGCTCATCTCGAGGGAAGCAGCAATCAGCACGGGAGCCCGATTCTGCCGGTGACCGTGATTGGGCCCATGGGGGCGGTTAATACCTGGGCTGAATTGGACACTGGCAATCAAAGTGAGACCTTGATCACTCAGCGACTAGCTCGCGCTATTGGCCTTCATCGAACGTCCGAGCAAATTAATTGTGGGATCGACAACTGCTCGCTAGAGCCCTCATATCGTGGGCTCACGTTGGCCCCGCGGGGCACTATCGAGTGGATGGAGTCGATGGCGGTGGCAAGCCGGTGGGAAGGATCGGGTGCGGTCAGCATTGACTTGGGGACACAATTTCTGAAGCGAGCGGCCTTATCCCTAGCCGATGGTCGCTGGCAACTTTCCTGGCCTGTCGCCTATCCCACGACCTGAGCAAGGAGAGGGCCGGTCGTTCACATCCGGTGGAGTCGTTGCCGGTAAAATGTCCCCTCCCTATTAGTTCCCTTGGGCCAAATCCATCGTCGGTGCTCTAGGAGGAACGCCTGGATGATAGTACCGGAGGCTAGCAAAATCTACGATGAACCCCGCCTTGGCCAACCAAACCTTCATTGCCAACGTTCGAACGGGTGCTGGTCGATCCCTGTTTTTAAGGGATGCGATTATACTCCCATGCCTTTCTCGTGATGCTGCGCCTATGATGGGCACCCGGACTTGAATCGTCGGGAGCGATTGACGAAACAAGCTGTCGGTCGCCATCGGCCAACGAGAACTGGGTGGGGGGGAGCGTCCCAGACGGTCGCCTGATGGGCCCCTAACGAGACCCTTAGGGTCGCCCGGCCTTTGCCATAGCGAAAGCGCAGTCGGCATAACGGACGATCCTTCGGGCGTATGCTTTGATAGGCGGTCGAATCAGGGTGCAGGAGGAGGTGAGGCGGATGTCAACACCTAGTCAAGAAGACTATCTGGAAGCCATATGGCAATTGATTCAGCAAAAGGGTTATGCCCGGGCCGCCGATATCGCCGATTATTTGGGGATTAGCCGGGCCTCTGTCAGCCGGATGATTCGCAAGCTTCATGAAAACG
Source organism: Bacillota bacterium (assembly GCA_023475835.1). Lineage (GTDB taxonomy): Bacteria > Bacillota > Sulfobacillia > Sulfobacillales > Sulfobacillaceae > JAMCVM01. The sequence goes on from JAMCVM010000147.1 coordinate 5,087, forward strand.
GGCAATTGACGTATGAACGCTATCGCGGTCTCAACTTGACCGAGGCCGGGCGGTATCGCGGCCAGCGTTTATTCGAGCGTCATCAAGCGCTGAGCCGGTTTCTGGAGGTCATCGGATTTGATGACCGCGTTCAAGTCTTGAAGACCGTGGAGGGCATTGAGCACTTTTTTGGGCCGGAGGAATTGCAACGCATCGAGCGGTTTGTTCAGTTCATGCGCGAGCATCCCGAAGTACAACTTACGTGGCAATCATGGCAGCGTGGACACCCTGTAGAGAAAGCCAGGGGCTGACCGTCCGTTGCTGGCAGACGGTCACCCAGGCTCCGCGGTTTAGTGGGTTTGCTGAAAGACGTTGACGATGACTACCACCACCATGAATATCACGTAGAGGCGAAGGAGCCACATCAACCCTTTGAGGCCAGTGCTGAGTTTTAACAACCCCAACTGTTCAATCTGGACCTGACTGGCACGATGTTCGGCCAATACTTCGTCGACCCAGATCTTTTGAGCATCAAGGTCGCTTAGATCGGACAGGTTGACGGTGGATTCGGCCCTAACCATAGTAGGAGTCCTCCTTTGATTGTAGGTTGGACGGCCTTGATGGCTGTCTGCGGATGGGCGAATGGGACTTCGAACCTAAAACCGAGCGTGGGGTCGGCTCATAGGGTGAACCCAGGAACGATGACGCTGAGCGCATAGATGATGCCGGCGATGGAGACGAAAAGGCCGACACCGATACCTAAAGTGTTGAGTAACCGGGTACTCTTGTAGCGGCCCATAATCTCGCTATCATTGGCCAAAATCAATAAGAAGCCAATGGCCGGAGGCATCGTTAGCACGGCGATAACGTTGACCATAATGACGACAGCTTCTAGCGGAAATCCTGGGATTAAGACGATTCCTCCTGCCACCATGGCAATTAAAATGAGCACGAGATAAAAAGCGGGTGCTTTCTTGGCAGGGACGTTGAGGCTGTGCGCGCGGCGCGTCACTTCGCCGAACGCGTAGGCTGAGGATGTGGAAATGGTCGTAGCGGCGACCAACCCGGCCTCCAAGATGCCAAGCGCAAATAGGGCGGAGCCCAAGTGGCCGATATAGGGCGTTAGGGCCTGCGCAAACTGAGCGGTGCCGAATTGACTCGCGTTCATGTGATGCAGATAGAGGGGGGCGGTGGCGACGATGCAGGCGGCGGCGGCCATCGTGGCCAAAAGCGCTCCCACCGCGGTGTCGACCCGGCCATGGGTGACATCTTTGGTGGTCAGTCCCTTATCGCTGACCGCCCCTTGCTGAAAAAAGAGCATCCAAGGCGTGATGGTCGCGCCAATGTCGGCCAGCAAGAGAATGAGGGTATTGGAGCCAAAGCCTCCCGCGGGCAGCGGATGCCAGGTAGCAAAGGACGAGGCGACCTGCCCCCAAGCCGGATGGCTTAAGATGGCCACGGGAATAAAGATGAGATTGCCCAAAGCCATGAGCAGGGTAACCCGTTCCCAAAGCCAATAGCGACCGACGACGAGGGCGAGGCTGACTATGCCGACTCCGCCCAACACCGCCACGGTATCTGGAATACCGAAATATCCTGCTCCGGCTACGATTCCCACGAATTCGGTGACTAACGTTAACAGGTTGGTGAAGATAAGGTCGCCCATCGCAAAGTTTCCCCAGAATCGACCAAATCTGCGGTAGATGAGGTCGGCATGACCGGTCTTAGAAACCGCGCCGAGGCGAACGGTGATCTCCTGAGCAATAAAGGCCATGACAAAGGTTAGAGCGACAAATGGGAGAAAGAAGCCTATGCCGAATTGGGATCCGCTCGCGGAGTACGAGAGCATAGACGGGGCATCATTTTCACCCAGCATCACCAGGATGCCGGGACCGACCAGAAGCCAGATCAACCGCCACCATTGATGGCGATTGCGGGCGTGGAGCACATTGATTCGGTCTCGGGCACGGGCACTATTTTCTTCTTCAATTGTCTTCAAAGACATTTAAAATCCCTCCAGTTACCCGCGGACGATGTTGTTAGTCGCGGTCAATCATCAGGGTATTAAGGTTGGGGGGAGATGGTGCCTGACCTAGGAAGACTTTCCACCGCGTACGAAAGCTGGGAAATATGGCACCGGGACAGTGGCCTTGACATCGAACGTCAAGCCCTGGCGAACGGCCGACGAGCTTGGGGTGGTTCAGAGAGGGGCTCAAAGGGTCATGGCGGCGAGTGATGCCGCTCGGCTAAGCCATGGGCGGGGGTACGAAATTTTCGGAGCGTAGGGTTTAGACAAAAAGGAAGTCGGTCGCTTGACGCCAGGATCCCGGTCCTGGTTAGCCATCGGAGGGGGATGGCGAAATAGGTTTTCTGGGGCCTAGGACATGGGGAAGCTTCTGACGCTCTACCGCCCAAGTGGCGATTGCAGCTAAGCCTACGCTCGTTGCTAGGACGACGAGAATCGGTAGACCGAAAAGATGGGCCACTTCGAACGTCGCCAGCATCACTGCCAAGGGAATGGCGGGTCGGCCGAAAGCATCGAGATAATTGAGATGGAGCCCGTCTTTGACCGCAAAGACCATGGTGATGGCGGTGGCTACCACCCATCCTGCAAGATAAGGATAGACGGCAAGCACCGGGTCTTTATGACTCAAGAACAAAGGAACGCCGACTAAGGTGATGATGCCAGCGCTGGCCATGGGCCAGAAATTGCCCCGCGGCTGGCCTATGCCGGCGAGAAGGGTCCCGCCGAGGCGGCTGAATGACGAACAGCCGATGGCGGCGGCGACCGGAAGGATGTAGACATCCGTATAGGCAAAACGGGGACCGAAGACAGCGACTGCGATGAAATGACGTTCTAGGATGACTAGCGTGGCCAGCGGGTAGACCAAGTAGTTGTTGTAACGAAAGGCCATGGTGGCTCGATGGCGGACCAAATCGACGCGGCTTTGGACCTCGGAAAGCCAGGGCAAGACGACGATGTTGAAGGCCCAAGTGATGTTATTTAAAAACCCTCCGATTTTTAATCCATTGGAAAGATATCCGGCCGCACTCAGCGAGACCAGTCCCATGACAATCACCAAAAAGGGCTGTTGAAAGGATTTGGCGATATTGCCCGCCCACATTGGAATGCCATAGCGAAGCAGTGGTCGCAACATCGGCCAATCGAGTTTCATTGGCCTCGGTAAGTGCTTTCGGGCCAAGTGCGCGACGGCTAAGAGCCCGACGAGAGTACCTGCGACTTGACCGATGGCGACGAACCACAACAGATGGTGGCTTGACGGACTGAGAGCGACGGCTAGGACCATGCCCAGTGTCGAGCTGAATACGGGAAGGGTCAAGGCTAGCGACTGTGCGCGAAACAGCTTGTAGCCAGAGAGCACCGACATGATGACGTTGGTGACCGAGTTGAAGATTAGAACAAGGCTCATGATTAAAATGGCAGGAGCGAGGACCGGAAGATGATAAAATCCGGCTAGCAGTCCAGAAAAAATGGACAACAGCACAGCCAGTAAGGTGCCAAAGCCAACACCCATGATGAGGGTGAGCCAATACGCGTTATCCCCGCCGGATCGTTTGGTCGCTAACACATAGGTCAGCGCGGAATTTAGACCTAGTGATAGAAAAATTCCGATCAGACCAAGAATTTGCAGCAAAACGTTTAGTTCCCCATAGATCCGTGGATTCGAAATGATCCGAGTCAGGGCGGCAGCGCCTACGGTTTGGATGATTTGGTTGACTAAGAGTCCTAGGAACACGATGATGACGTTGCTCAATAGGTATCGTCCTACCCCGCGACGGGGATCGGTGATGATGGCCATAGGGGCTGCCTCCTTTGTCGCATAAGGTTAGTTTGACACTCTGAAGCGGAGATTCCTATAGGAAATCTGAGCAAAGTGCGAACTCGCCGAGGCTCGAGCGCCTCAGATAGGCGAAATTCGACCATGGCTAGAACGAGGACTCAGTGCCGTCTATAGCATAACGAAAGTGTCACAAAGCAAAATCCCTCCCGGCGAGCGCCAGGATTCAGCCCGAAAGGAGATGTTCGCAACGCGGTGGGTCAAAACCTTGAGGGACCGACCGCTAACCCATAGTAGTGCCAATAACTCGGGATGCACGGATGGACATCGGAATCTGATTTCCGATGTCCATCCGTGACATAATCCAACGTCATTGTGTCGTCGGGGTCAACCGTTGAGAAGTGAGGATAACAGGTTCATGCGGGCTTCGGTCACTTGCGGAAGCACAGGAAATCTGACGACCGTAATATCTAGAGCTTCGGCAAACTGCATGAGGGATAAGGCCACGTTGGCCTGGCGAACCCAAAAGGATTGCGGTCTACCGCCGACTTTGCGCATCGTTTGAATGAGGGAATGCCATACCCGTTCAATAAAGTGATCTTCCTCGACGATAATATCAAACACAAGACCGCTCTCATGGTCCACGACCAGGCTCACTCTGGGCATTTTGGGACGCACTTCAGCCTTGCCGATCGTCACTGGCAAGTAAAAAATATCGATTTCCCAGATCGCTTCCACCTGGGGAAGCGATCGTCCAAGCTTAATAAAGCCAGCGTCCGGTTCTTCTCCACCTTCTACTGTGAATACCTTGTCAGGCAAGGGTTCCCATACGTCGACCCACTCCCTGCCCGTCTTACCCGGCCGACGGACCAGGACTTTATCCGGGCGTTTGAGGAGGGCATCAGGATCGTTTTGATAATTCTGAGACACGATGGCCGCTTGGTAAAGCGCTTGGGTTAAAAATCGCGCTTGTGGGGCCACAAGCGGACTGGGCCAGTAGCCTGGTTCATAAAACCGAAAATTGGGCCAGGCTTGACGGCCACGAAAGGTCAACCCCAGTCGCCGAATGATCTGGAGGTCTTCTTTCGAAAGATCTTGGCGATTATCAAAGCCAGCCATGAGGGCAAAGTGATGCGAAGCGGTATCGGCCAGCGTGGCTTCGTCATCGCCAACTTCTCTAAGCGCTAAAAGCTCGTTATAGCCACGGGCGCCAGGATACATTCCTAAGCCCAGCACCTCGCCTAGAGCGCCCATGATGCAACCATAGCCAACCGTTTGAGTTTCTTGGTCATACACACCAAAAAGATGGATGTCGTCCATCCATTGCCAGGGTTTGAGGGCGAAAAACTTGGAGGCCGCCTCATAAAGCGCCCGCCATTCGTCATCGTTGGGCGCAATTGGACGTATATCTGTCAAGTTGTCGCTTCCTTTCGTTCCGATTTCCGTCGCTTTCGGCAATCCCAAAAATATCTCACGCACCTCACTAAACTCCACCCAATACTTCTCGCGCAACCGGGATGGAGGAAATCCAATATGCTTCGTTAAGTATAGACGCGCGGTCGCCGTTGAGGCAACTCATAGCCGAGGAGAGCTTTTGGCAACGCCAAATGGGAACAATCGTTCGCAGATAACCTCCGAGGTCGTATTGAGCCTTTTAGCTGGATTCTCCGCTAAAAGACTGAAAATGACGGCAAATCCATCTCTTGCTGTAGCGGTCATCACGTTGGGCAAGTGGCTGGTCGAGGGCATGGCCAAATGCTCGACGGTTGGTCGGGAAATCCGGTGCGCCTAGCAGGTGATCGCGCTTGTTAGGGAAAATCTAACCCCTGCTCGTTTTTGTTTGAGCTTTTTTGGTTGCTGGAACCGTTGAACGAACTTTGGGGAACCCGCTCGTCGATCACCGCCGCCGGACCATAGCGTTCGGAGAGATTGACAATAGAGGTCCTTTCGTCGCGGAACTGCGTAATTTTGAGGCATAATGATGGAGACTGGATTGGTAGGAGTAGCACCTTGGCTGATTTTATCCTCCCGCACGGGTGCGGTTCATGCCGGGATAACAGCTCCGGGCCGGCATTCGGAGCTTTCCGAGGAGATCGGTTGGCACTCAGACGTATGAATAGTAGGAGGGATACGATGGACCAGCGTCCTTCATATCGGTTGCCGAGAAATGTGGTGCCGAGGCGCTATGCGTTGGAATTTACCCCGGATTTGACGGCCAAACATTTTTCGGGGACCGCGTCGATTCAGATAGAAGTGATCGAACCGGTCGCCGAGTTTGTGTTAAACGCGGCCGGACTCCGCATTGAAGATGTTACTTTGGCTGGCGACGATCAAGCCTTGGCGGCGGCGGCGGTGACGTATCGAGGTGAAGAGGAAGAGGTGGTCCTGGCTTGGCCCGTGCCCATTGAACGCGGGCTTTGGACCTTGTCGATGCGGTTTGCAGGGACCTTGGGTGAAGACTTGCGCGGATTTTACCGGACCACCGTGGATCTCGGAGATGGCACTCAGTCGGTGATAGCGTCGACTCAATGCGAGTCCACCGATGCGCGGCGAGTGTTCCCCGGATGGGATGAACCGGACTTCAAAGCGGTATTTGCGATCACTTTAGTGGTCGACCCGGATCTCACCGCGCTTTCTAATGGGCCTGAAATATCGAGCGAGATCGACCGTTCAGGCAAGCGCCGGGTGATTTTTGCTGAAACCATGCCCATGTCCACCTATCTGGTGGCCCTTGTCGTGGGCCACTTTGTCCTTACGCCGCCCGAAATGGTAGGTCAGGTTCCCGTGCGCATTGTGGCGCGGCCAGAATTGAGCCATCTGACAGACGTGGCCCAAGAGGCTTCCGTGGCGGTGCTGGACTTTTTTCAGGAGTACTTTGGCCTGCCTTGCCCAGCCGAAAAAATGGATCACGTCGCCATCCCCGAGTTTGCCGCAGGGGCGATGGAAAATCTAGGATGTATCACCTATCGGGAAGAGGCCCTTTTGGTCGATCGCCAAAGGTCGTCACCCATGGAACAGATGCGAGTGGTGACAGTCATTGCTCATGAGACGGCGCACATGTGGTTTGGCGATTTAGTCACGATGCGATGGTGGAATGGGCTGTGGCTGAATGAGGCGTTTGCAACGTTTATGGAACTCCTGGCAACGGATGCATTGCATCCGGAATGGGACGTGTGGACGACTTTTGGCCCTGGGCGGGCCTACGCGCTCTCCGTGGACGGCCTAGCGTCCACGCGCCCGGTCGAATTTCCAGTGGGGCGGCCGAGTGAAGCATCCGCCATGTTTGATGTTCTCACCTATCAAAAAGGCGGGGCGATTTTGCGCGCCATGGAGCAGTATCTAGGTGCTGAAACCTTCCGAAAAGGCATTGGGACGTACCTTAGACGGCATCGCTATGCCAACACGGAAACTGCCGATCTGTGGGACGCCTTGGAGGATGCCTCCGGGCAACCCGTAAGGGCGGTGATGGATTCGTGGGTCGTGCAACCAGGATATCCTTTGGTTCACGCAAGCTGGGATAGTGCATCGAATCAATTAACGCTGCAACAAAAACCCTTTCGCTATTTGGGAGAGGGGGAGGGGACATGGCAGGTCCCCGTGGTCATTGAAATTCTGTCCTCCCAGGGATCGAGGGAAACGGTTCGGGTGCTGCTAGGAGATGATCCGGCGGTGATTGATTTGCCCACCGACGTGCTCTGGGTCAAGGTGAATCAAGGAGGATGGGGATTTTACCGGGTGGCGTACGACCGCGGGTTATGGGATCGATTGGTCCCGTCATTTGCCGAAATGACGGCGTTGGAACGCATCGGTTTGGTGGACGACGCCTGGGCTGGCGTATTGGCCGATCAGATTCCCTTAGAACAGGCGGTTCACTTGTGGCGGCGCTTTGGCGAAGAGTATGATCCCGACGTATGGAGCGCACTCTACCGCCAGTTGAGCTTGCTCGATCAAATAGCCAGCGAGGCAGAGCGCGTCGTTTTGCAAGCATTGATTGCCGAAATTGCCAAACCGGTGTTTGCCGAAGTCGGCTGGAGTCGCCGAGACGGGGAGGATGTTCGCCGTGGTCGACTTAGAGCCCTTTTGGTACGGCTTATGGGCACCCTCGGGGCCGACTCGGGGATGATAGCCGAGGCCCATCGGCGCTTGATGGCGCATTTTAACGCGAGTGAGACAATTTTACCCGATCTTCTCTCGGCGGTGGTGGACGTGGTCGCGCATTCAGGGGGAATGGCGGAGTGGGACATGATCTATCGTCACTTTAAATCGGCCTCCACTCCGCAAGATGAGACTCGCTATCTGTATGCTCTGGCCGACTTTATCCAGCCCGAAGCGGTGAGTCGCACGCTAGCACTGTATCGCTCGAACGAAGTCAAGATGCAGCATGCGATGTTAGCGATGTCTCGGGCACTGATTAATCGTCACGCTCAGGAAGCCGCCTGGTCCGTGGTGGAACAGTCGTGGTCTGACATTGTGGAAAAATATCCACCGTCGATGTTGCAGTATTTGGTGCAGCCATTAGGCTGGATGATCTCGACCGATGTGGGACCGCGCGCGATCACTTGGCTCGACGACCACCCCATCGCGGAAGTGGCTCGTGTCTTTGCCCAGGCTAAAGAATTTCAGGCCATTCACTTAGGCTTGGCTTGGAGACTCGATCATCGCATGGCCGAAGCGCTTGGCGTTCCCGGGGATTCTTGAACATAATGCCCGCAGGGCCAAAGCCACGCCTGGGGAGATCCAGCATAAGACGTACGTGGCCTAACGGCTCGGCGCAGCGGTCGGAGAACCAGGAACTTTCGGGAGTGATCCCGGAAATCCCAGCCTCGGCGTAAGCCCGCCGGTGGGAGAGTTCATATGTCGGTGCATGAAAAGCGGGCCCGGGTAGGCAAGAACTCGGGGGCAACAGCCTCTGCGGTGGGGTGGCCTCTAATTATGGGAAGATTGATCTGAGAGGTTACCCAAGCAGAGACCAAGGTGGGTGTATCGTTCGGTCGATCGTTCTCACCGAGCCAGGGACGGGGGCGCCCTCAGCCATCGATCGGAATCCCCACCGTCTGAGTTCTGAGATGGGCGAGGGTTGCCGAGAGCGCTGAGGGCTGATGGAATCCTGGTTCGTGCCCTCGAAAACCCACAGCTTCCACGGATAGCGTTCTGCCTGGGTTGGAGCGTCATTGCCAGCTCAGGTGGGACTCATAGTTTTAGGGGCCCTCGTGTGCCCGCATGGAAGGCCGACTAAGCAAAAAATTTTTTCGCCTTCAGCATTCCTCGGGCAAGGGCAATTTGCGAGAGGTGGGCGGAGGGAATTGGAAACACCACTCAAATCAAAACGAGGTCGTGAGCCGTCGACGGTAGACAGCGATGCCCCGGAAGAGTTTCTGCATTCCGGGGCTAAGGCTTTTTCGCCACGAAGCGCCTTTAGGGCAAAAGCAGCGCATGTAGCGCCGCCATCGAGCGTTCGACGCCTTCGCGTTCATCCCCATCGCCCTCAAATTCGAGGGAGAGATAGCCTTCATAGTGGGCCTCGTCGAGTCGTTTCATAATCGGTCCTACTGGCACAATGCCTTCGCCGATGGCGCCCCCACGATAGCGTCGGCCTGAGAGGGATTGAAATCCCCCTTCACTGACTGGGATCATGTCTTTGGCGTGAACATGGGCAATATGGGGTAAGAGCGTCTCCACTGCCTTGAGGGGATCCTCGTCGACCAGCAAGAAATTGCCGATATCGGCATTGGCCTTTACCGACGCGGAGTCTACGCGCTCTATCAACTGCTGGATTTGCTTGGTTTTGCCCGCCAACAGCCCATGGTTTTCTAGGGCTAAGGTAATCCCGGCGCCTTCAGCTACCGGCGCCACCGCTTTCAACCCGCGGATTACGGTCTCAAGCGTCGCGTCTAGATCGAGGCCGTCCTTCGGATGAGCCGCGAAGACGCGGACGATTTTCGTCTTTAACCGTTTAGCAACGTCGATTCCATGGAGCAATTCGGCGATTTGGGCGTCATAGTCTTCCCGGCCAAAGTCATTATTTACCGCCCAGGCGGCGACCGCCATGTGGTACTCGCCCAATTTGGCGATGACCTTGGGCAGTTCGTCGGCTTCGTTTCGCCAAAAATTGTTCAACAGCTCGACGGAGACCACTTGAGACCTGTGGGCGAAGTCCAAAAAGTCGAAGACGCTCCAACCGTTTTGGTAGTACTCGCGATGCACGCTCCACATGCTCACGGCCAACTGGTTTTTTTTCATACTCGAACCTCCTCTCGGTTATCGACGAACCGCCACTTCTTCGCCACGCTCAGCCGATTCGGCAATGGCCACTAGCATTTGCGCTACCGTGCGCCCATCGGCGACCGGAGAGCGCGGGGACTGGTGGTCTAAGATGCACTCGACAAAGTGGTCGATCTCATTTTGATACATCGGGCCGACGCCCACTGGAATGAGGGTATCGGTTAAGACGTGATGATCGCTGCTGTAAATCGCCGCCGGTTCCAAGGTCAGCCCGCCCTTATCCCCATAAATCGTTACTTTTAATCCATCGTCTTGCGGCCCGTTAATCGCCCAAGATACGGTCAGATTTAACGTGGCGCCGCCCTGAAAGCGAATCAACGCGGTGGCAAAATCTTCCGTAGTAAAAATGGCGTTGTCTTGGTTATGGGGCATCTTAGCCGTCCAACGGCCAATGAAATCGAGGTGGTCGGCCCCGATGGCTCGGGTTAAGTGGCCGCTGACTCGCGTGGGCACCGGTTTTCCCATCAACCACCAACTGAGGTCGAGCGCGTGCACTCCAATATCCATCAACGGCCCGCCGCCCGCCCACTCCATATCGGTGAACCAGCCGGTCGGCGTACCGCGACGACGAATCATTCGGGCTTCAGCGTGATAGATGGTGCCGAGAGCCCCAGCGTCGACAAAACGTTTCAGGGCAGTGACATCATTGCGGTAGCGGTGGCTTTGACCCACCATGACTACCCGATCGCCTTTTTCTAAGGCCGTCTGTAGGCGATCAGCACTGTCTCGCGTCAGGGCCATGGGCTTTTCCAGCAACACATGGCAGCCGCTTTCGACGGCGGCGACCGCAAGATCAATGTGGGCCATGTTCGGCGTCGCGATCGACACCGCGTCTAGCTGAGCTTCGCGCAAGAGTTCGGTGGCATCGGCATAGGCCGCTACCGCGTGGCCGGTTTTTTCGGTGAGCTCCTGCTGGACACGGGTCCGGATGCCTTCGTCGGGCTCGGCGATGGCGACGAGATCCACCTCTGGATTCTTTAAGTAATTAGGGATGTGGGCCATTTGGGCAATCGCGCCCGTCCCAATGATCCCCACTCGCAATGGTTTCATGATTTCCTCCTTAGGGTAGTTTGGCGGTGATTGCCACCGGAAATTCGCCACGAAAAAATTTCTGGTAGATTCGTTTGAACCGTCACGCCACTTTATAATCATAGCAGACACTCGGACCCGCTTTCGCAGCGCGGCAGGGGATATTTGTTCCGGGTGAGCACGTAGAGAGGATGATCGATGTGGTGAAAGTGGGAGTGATTGGGACCGGATTAATCGCTGACTTGGCGCATCTGCCGGGGTATCAGGCGGCGGGCGCGGAGGTGGTGGCGGTGGCGGACATCGTCGAGCCGCGGGTCCAAGCGATGCAAAAGAAATACGGGGTGGCGAAAGCGTTTACCCATTATCAAGACTTGTTGGCACTGCCCGAGATTCAGGCGGTTTCGGTGGCAGTGCCCAATTATCTGCACGCGCCAATTGTCTTGGATGCGCTTCGCGCGGGCAAGGACGTGCTGGTGGAAAAGCCGATGGCATTGAACTTGGCCGAAGCCTTGACTATGGAAGCCGAAGCCGCCCGGCTGGGCCGGGTGCTCATGGTGGGATTTAACAGCCGCTTTCGTGCGGATGTGGTCAAACTGCGAAGACTGATTCAAGCGGGGGAGTTGGGCGACCTCTATTTTGCCTCGACCGGCTATCTCAGGCGACGCGGCTATCCGAGTGGCTGGTTTACGGTCAAGGCGGAATCGGGCGGTGGGCCGGTAGTGGACATTGGTATTCATGTGATGGACTTTACCCGGTATCTAGTGGGCAGCCCGCTGCCGGTCTCGGTGGTGGCCCAGGTGCAGCAAAAATTTGGAGCTTGTGCGGTGGAGGAGGGAGTGTGGGAGTCCTCGGATGTCCGCGATGGGCTCCGCGATGGGCGGGTATTTGATGTAGAAGACTTTGCCACCGCCTGGATCCGTTTTGATACTGGGTTGGTCATGACCCTCGAGACGGCCTGGACGGCCAATTTGGCCCGAGACCGCGTCTATTCCAATCTGCTCGGGACCAAGGCGGGGGCGGCGATTGATTCGTATCATCCGATTCATAAGCAAAGGAGCACGGCTGCCGTGGAGACCGTGGAGGTATTTACGGAGGTGGAGGGCATGGTCGCCGATCTCGCAGTGCCGTATCACGCTAATGCCTCGCATACCGCGGAAATTCGCCACTTTCTAGCGGTGGTGGAAGGGCGGGAGACCCCCATCATCACGCCCCGGGACGGGGTGGTGATGCAGGCGATCTTAGATGGCATTTATGCCAGCGCCGACAGCGGAAAAGAAGTAGCGATCACGCTGTAGCGGTGGAGGTGTAGCGTAGAATCGAATCGGCGCAGGGCCCAGTGCTTGGGAACGTCCCTCACCCGATGAATCCACAGTGAACTCGAGCTATCATTGGAGTGGTTCACGACGTTGCTAGACATCCGGTTGCTCCCCCGCCTGGGCCTTGCCAGGCGGGGGAGAGTGCCTGAAGTCCGAAAGACCGGTTAGTCTCCGCTTCTACGCCGTTCGATGGCGGTCTGTGCTGGAGAACTTTAACCCACGTTTCGCACTCCCATATATTGGAGTAAAGCATTTCTGTTAGGCCCAATAGGTCGTGCCTCTCAAATATTTACTGCCAAATATAGTCTGATGATCGTTGATCAATACAATATCTAGGGATAAGGGTGCGAAACCTGGGTTCACGGACAAGAGACGCTCTCAATCCTGTCTAGGCAACTCGGCGTCCTACCAATATCCATCCCAGGGTAATCAAAATAGTCAGTCCGATAAAGACGTAGAAGCCCAACTGGAAGGAGTGAATGGTCACACTATACGCTCCCAGGGTTACAATCGCTGCCGCCATCACCCAAGATACGTATGGTGCACCGAATGCTAGGTGCGAGACCCTTTGATGAGTCTTGCGTACGCGGTAATACCAGGCAATGAAAGCCAATAAAATCAATAACCAGTTGATAAAGCTGAAATAGCTAGAAGCGGCGGTTAAATCGGTGTACACCGTGCTCGGCAATATAAAGGCTAAAACCAGGGTAGCTAAGACCATGATGGCGGTGGCAAAAAGTGCAGGATAGGGGCGCCCTGCTCCCGAGTGTTTAAAAAATTTGGGAGCGCCTTTTTGCAAAGCCATGCTAATCAGCATCCATTCCGTGGCATAGAACGTACCGGCCATCACGGAAAAGGACGCAATAAGAATGACGCCGTTGAAAATTCTGGAAAACCACAAATAATGGTACTGGATCAGTGCCGTCACGAAGGGTGATTGGTGCGGTGATAAGTGGGTATAGCGGACGAGTAGCACCAGCGCGGCCACGGAGACGGCATATAATGACACGACGCCGACGGTCGTCAACAGCGCCGCCTTGGGGACAGTCTGTGTGGGATCTTTGGTCCGCGAGGTGGCCATCGCCACCGTAGTCACCCCAGCATAGCTGAAAATGACGATTAACATGCCTTTAAAAAGCGATCCGACACCGGTAGGAAACACGCCTCCAGCCCGATTGACCAAGGTCATTCCGGATACTTGGGTATGTGGTAAATAGTGGATAACCACTAACCCGGCCACTAAGATAAAGGCGACCAACACACCCGATTTGATGACCGACATGGCAGCTTCTGTTTTCCCCAAATTACTGACTCCAAAGAGATTGAGAGCAATGATGACTAATACGTAGATGACCGCGAAAACGCCTAACGGAATCGAGGGCACCCAGGTTTTAGAATAGACTGCCATCGCCGTCGCTTCGGAGCCAATGGCCAAGATGCCTGAGATAAATACGGCCCAGCCCAAGAGAAATCCGGCAAATTTCCCCAAGTAGCTATGAATGTATTCCTGGTAGGAAGACCGTACCGGCACGTTGATCGCAAGCGAAGTAATCGCCCCCATCACCTGAGCTAAGACAAGCCCAGCCAACAAATAGGTGAACACGATTCCCGGCCCGACTTGTCGAATGACAATTCCGCTGCCCAAGAAAAAGCCGGCACCAATGATTCCCCCTATGCCTAGGCCCGTCAAGCCAACAGGGCCTAGCGTGCGACGGGAATGCGATGGTGAACTCGTTTGTTCGGGAGGCGCATCGTTGGATGACTGACGGTTAGCTGCCACCATACACCCTCACTTTCTCATGTTTGATGGCAGCTATGGTCTCTCTTTGAGAGCTAACCTATACCTTTGAGTCGGATAGGTCGGCCAATTCCAAGTCACCACGGCGTGGTTCGCTACTCCAGGGGCTTTAGCGAATCGGGTTCGAACAATCAGAGGAAATGGTCTGCGGTGGCGAGGGAACTGAGGGCGCTCAGGTTGTTAGGCACGGTCCCGGGCACGAACATCGGTGGTTCCAGGCGTTTTGGTATCGGAGGTGGCCAGTGGGCATATTGAGGCACAATCAAACGACGTATGGGTATTAAAGCAATGCTGGTCGCGTACTATGTTGCAGTCGATCGAGGTGTGGGTCCGAACAGTCCCGTTGCCGTCTCATTGAACCGCCAGTGCTCTTCTTCAAGCCACCGAATGGTTTAGGGGTGAACGAATGGATGAGGCCATCCCGGAAGCCGGTATCTTGTCGGTCTCTCGGGATGGCCTCGCTTTACAGTAAGTGCTGGATGCGCTCTGAATGATGGCTAGCTTGCGAGCGGTAGGCAGCCAAGGCGATTTCCAAGGCTCGCAGGCCATCCAGCCCGTTGGCTAAGAGAGGATGGGGCGCCGTCTGCGATAGCGCTGAGACGTAGGCCTGAATAAGATGATCGTCCATATTTTCTCCGAAACCGAGATGGCGGTGCGTGGGGGCATCGGCGCGATATACGTTCAAGTGGGGTCGGAACGGATCGAATTCGATGACCCCGTTGGTGCCGACGACTTCGAGGGTCACATCCCCCCATGTGGGAAATCCCTCAGTTCGCGTCCATGAGGGGTCTAGTGTGGCAAATGCTCCGTTGTGGAATTCGAGCGTCAAGATCCCCGAGTCGTCGATATTGGCTTGGCGGGCACGCGAATCGATTTCAGCGAAGACTTCGTCTACTTCACTACGGGTAATCAAACGCATCAAATCGGCGACGTGAGGGGTGTGGTCCATGATAGCACCGCCGCCGGATTCCTTCACATTTAAAAACCATCCGGGTGGAAGATAGCCATGGTTGGTTCCCACCATCGCCAAAACACGTCCCACTTGGCCTTGATGGACGGCCTCAAGTATTTGGGCAAAGCCGGGAGCAAATCGGACCGGCAGGGCCAGATAGAGCGGGGCCTTGGCCGCTTGCGCAGCTTCGAGCATATGCAGTGCGTCGTCGAGGGTGGTGGCTAAAGGCTTTTCGCAGAGCATCGGCAGCTTCGCACTGGCACTGGCTTCCACATAGAATCGATGACGGGCGTTTTCTGAGCAAATAATCGTGGCGTTTGCTTGCGCCAGTAAAGGATCCAGTTGAGGGCTCCAAGGCAGGTGGTGTTCTTTGGCAAAGGCTTGCCCACGGAGGGCATCGTGATCGAAAATGCCAATAATCTCGACAGTGGAGAGCGCTCTTAGACCATGGACATAGGCGCTCGCGTGCATATGGGCGGAAGACAAGAGTGCAATGCGGATCATAGGGTCACGCCTCCTCGAGCAGGGGTGGTCGGTTGGAGATCGATGCTGACTCCCGTCATTGCCGAGGATTCGGCAGCCAACGCGATGCGCAGCGCTTCGTAAGCGTCCTCGATGGTGACCCGAAAGGGCAGGTCATGGCGTATAGCGTCGATGAAGTGGGCAATTTCCAGGTCGTAGGGCGAGCGAAGATCTCCGCTCTGAGGCAGCGCTACCCCGCCCTCCGGAGTGCGGGTAATGCTGATGGGTTTTTCTTGAAAGCTATCGTGTTGCAAGATGCCCTGACTGCCAGCAAATTCGAACCGCGTGCCAAAATGTTCGTGGGCCCAGGTGCCTTCCAGATGGGCGATAGCGCCCGAAGCAAATCGCAGGGTAGCCAGGCTAAAATCGATTCGATTCATTTCCCGACGGGTGGTTTTGGCATAAACGCGGGTGACGGGGCCCAGCACCCAACGCACGAAGTCGAAGTCATGAATCATGAGGTCGACCAAGGTGCCGCCCGAAAGGTTGCGGTTGGCGTACCAGTCATTCCACGCGGTGGGAAACGCGCCACCGCGAAAAGTGCGCACAACTGCGATATCGCCGAGGGCACCACTTTGCACCAGCGACCTGGCCTCGACGTACTCGGGAAAGAAGCGTACACAATGGCCAACGCTGATTCGGGCTTGATTGGTCATAGCGGTAGCGACCATCTCTTCGGCTTCGGTTAGGCTCAGTGCCAGCGGCTTTTCGCAGAACACGGACTTTTTCATCCTGAGAGCCTCTACGACGTATGGCAGATGCCAGCGTGAAGGGACCGAGACATCGACAACGTCGTAGGAGGATCCGGGGACGTCATCCAAATCGCGATATTGGGGAACGTTTAAATCAATGGCCAAGCGGGGATTGAAGTCGAAGGGATCGACGATTCCGACCACTTCGGCATCTTCTAACCGAGTATAAGCTCGGCTGTGCACCGTACCCATGGTCCCGGCTCCGATTACGAGAACCCGTATGCGAGATGACATTGAGGGCAGCTCCTTTGTGAACGTGAAATGATGCGGATTATAACGACAGAACAGTTTCCAAAGTATCACTTAATTGCCCAATTCCATAATTGCCTGGGAGATGGGGATAGGGCGGAATTTCCGCGCTCACATAGCCAGCATAGCCAATGTCGCGCAAAGCTTGGATCACCTGAGGCCAGTCCACATCTCCTTGCAGGAGATGGGTAAATCCTTCCATCGTACCGATGGCCCGACGGAAGTCCTTTACGTGCACACAGGCAATGCGGTCTGCCAAGATGCGAATCCATTGTTCAGGATAGGCATAGAGCAGGACGTTGCCAACGTCAAAATAGGCTTTAACGAATGGACTCTTTATGGTGTCCAAAAATGTGCGAAACTCCAAAGGCGATAACAAGAATCGATTCCATACTTCCTCCACTGCTAGCGTGACACCCGCGTCTTTGGCGGCGGCGGTGGCCGCGGTTAAAGCTTCTAAAGCGCGATCATAGACCCTATCGTAAGACTCCTCAGGCGTGACCAGCCCAGGCACGACCAAAATCGCCGAGCATCCTAGTCGAACCGCAACTTCAAACTGCCGATCAAGCACCTGTCGGGCACGATCACGGACCTTTAAATCTCCGCTGCTGAGGGGAAATCGCCAGTACAAATCGGTGGCTAAGCTAGGAAGTTCAAGTTCCAAATCTTGAGCCATGGATCTAGCTTGGTCAAAT
Source organism: Bacillota bacterium (assembly GCA_023475835.1). Lineage (GTDB taxonomy): Bacteria > Bacillota > Sulfobacillia > Sulfobacillales > Sulfobacillaceae > JAMCVM01. Next base: position 22,461 of record JAMCVM010000147.1, read on the forward strand.
CGGTGCAGGGGACCGCTCAAATCCTTTTCTTCAAGAATCAACTCGACGCCGTCGAAACCGTGCTCAGCGGCGAGATTCAGTGCTTCTGGGATCGGTGTTCCTGGGTCAAAGCACCAGTAATTGATACCTTTTTTCATCCAAGCACCCCCATGGTCACCTATGGATTAGCAAGGTCATTGTAGCACGCAGATCCCATCGCGCATGATCTTGTTCCAGAAGAGATTCGGCAATGACCTTCGTGGAACTATTTTAGGCACCAAATTGCATTCGTCCCATATCTTGGAATGGTCGAGCAGGATGCCGCCGGGGACAACGTCTTGGGTACGGGAATGGGGAGAATTCAGGCTTTGCGACGAACTCAGTCCAACAGGAGTCATTTCTAGCCAGTCAAGTCCACCTATCTCACGAGAGGGAGTGACGCATGATGGGATCGTTATTGCGCCGTGAATTGAAGATGCGCGCCTTCTACCTGGTCAGAACCGAGGACGTCAGCGGGGTTAGCGGAACGGGGATTGTGGCTTACGGAGTCGTGCTGCCTTCTGGTCGGGCGGTCATGGAATGGAACTCGCGCTGGCAAACCCTGACGGTTTTTACTTCGTTGGACCAAGTTCAGAAGATTCATGGTCATCAGGGTCGCACTCAGGTTCGTTTAGGGGATCCCGGTAACGTTGCGACGTACAAGCGGTTTTCGCTTCTGCGGTGGGTTTTCCCGAGGCGTCGGAGGAGACCGCCCGTTCCGTCGGTAGGCTCGGTATGCGCTGGGGAACCCTTACGACAACAAGACCCATCCCCAGTCCGCGATCTGGCTCAATGCGGCACCCCGGGAATGAGAAGACCGATGCGACACAATCAAAGCCGCTCCCGAACGTCGGCCAAACCCGAGCCTGACGTCGCCATTGGTAGCCGTCCAGCGCAGGTAGCGTTCGCATCCGCCATGACTGCCATTGCAGGTGAGTCGATGACGCCGCCGCCCCGTCCAACGTTTCCCTACGAGGATTTCATGCGTCATCGGACAGGAAGAGCACGCTAGGTCTACCATATGGGCTGCTTCCTAAATGGCCTGGCCGAGAGATCTCGATGGGATCCCGGAGTTGGGGCAGATGATAGGGTTGGCTAAGACCTACTCCATGCAGTGTCTTTGGCTGACCCTCGCCCGCTCGTGGTCGGATAGCCGACTCCCGACCCAATAGGGGCGTTCGTTGGGGGAAGGTTAGGAGGGTAAGGAGCGGGATCCCGGGTCCTCTGACCAAGTCGGCGTTCAAGACGGCGAGGCGAGTTCTGGTCGGGGCACCCCAACCCGCCCTGGGGGTAGTGTTGGCGCTGAAACTAGAGCCCAGAACGGTTCGGAAAGGTCCCCCTGGCGGGAAGTTTCTAGGGGAATGGTGTGACACTCGACAAATTGTCTACCCAAGATCGCAACTATCCGGGTTTAGAGGCAGCTCTGAAGCATACTATGGTATAGACCGCAAGGGAATCGGCACAAACTGACTGGAATTCGTTGTTGAACCCTCCGAGGGGGAGTGAGTGTCAGCCCTTTGAAGACCCCTGCCATGGTTGGAACAGGACCCATCGGCGTTCCGGGCACACTGAAGAAGAAGGGGCCAGCCCCTTCGATTTTTGAGAACGAATGCAGTTGATAGA
>JAMCVM010000075.1 GCA_023475835.1 Bacillota bacterium
CTAGCATCTTCAACCCATCGCGTCCATCGGCTAATCGGGACAACCTCTGACGGGTTTGGAGAGACTCCACCCACCTGGCGATCCCGGTCAAGTCCATATCATTGCCGCCACCCCGATAGCCATGGATCAGGGTGGGACGAACCGGGGCCCCCTGATATCCACCGCACTACGCCGAACGCACACCTCCTGGCCCACCCCATGGATCATCCCTCAATCGGTTGCCTCGTCAACTTCAAGACTCACAGTCTCCAGCCTGACTAAACTGTCGAACGCATCTTTTGCATTCCGATGAACCCCAAGTCAAGGCTACGAACGCGCAGATCCCCGATATATCACAAAACCCACTGGGCTCGATCGCACCTTCCCATCTCGACTGAGGGCCTCCGAAGCCTTGAGCCCAACCCTTGTTTTCAGACCCATTCCCCTCAGCCGTAGCCAGCCCCCGCGGTTTTCACCGGTTGCCCATGCCGATAGCTTTCGGTAAACCGTTCCAAGAATGACCTCCAGCGAGCATCCTCTGAGGATAGCGCTCCACGGCCTATGGTGGGTCGGCAGGCTTCGGGTCGTTTTGTCCTTCTGGCCTGTGGACGAAGTCTTTTTCTCAGTTACATTTTTCACCGTCATCTGTCCTACTGCCTCTTTCCAGCGGCCTTAGCTTAGAGTATTCAGCGCGATTCGCTCCCAACCAGCACACACTTTTCGACTCCGAAGTAAAACCGGGTGCGCCCGTGACGGGCCGATATCGGTCAGTCGGATTCCTTGCCTTCCCAAGATGGGGTCGCCATGCGCCCCCACCGTACCCCCAGCCCCAAACGTTTGGATGCGACAGGCCATTTAATCCAAAAGAGCAAGCCTTTCAGTGGCTTGACCCACATTGCGGCCAGATTCCACCTGGGATCAACCTAACCTACTCGGGTGCCGCAGTCAAGTAGCAGCCGACGCGTCTCGCCCGGAGCACAAGGATGCTCATTCCGACTCCGTTCGAACCTGAGGCGGGATTCATCGGAGACATCATGGATCCAAGCACCAGGAACACCCTGCTTTCCGTGAAAGCTGATCAGAAAACACCCGGACCGAGCCTCGATTGACCCAACCCGACGAAAATGCTGGCCGTGCCTTGGTCTTCGCCCAAAGCCCAAGCGTAGTCGGGACGGGATTTTATGGAATCGTGGTCAGAAGGTTAAATCCGCCTCCAGACCTTAAAACTGGAAGCACGGGGACGTTTGGGTAGCCCATGGCGTCCTCTGGCAGGGACGGTCAAAGCCTCCCCTCCCGACAACCCGGCGCCTAAACTTAGTCGATGGGCGGCATCGGCCAACGCCAGAGCCCGAGAGCACATGGTCCAAATGAAATCCTGGTTCACCCATCGAAACCTGTGCAGGATTTCGAAATACTTTGATGGTATCAAACCTGTTTCTGAAAAAGAGATCTCATCCGCTTAGGAAATGCAGATCTGAGGGATCGATGCCCCGCTCCTGCGGCATAGAGATCGATCGACTGCGGATATGCCTGTATCTGGTACTGGGGTGGATGCGGCATCCCCGCGTGATGGTCGAGGAACTCGACCCAGGCGCTTAATTGGTGCCATACTAAAGCGGTCACGGAGTTAGCGCACTGAAAATTAGGAGGCAAAAATATCATGGCCAACGACACGTTACTGTTAGCGAGTGATGGAAGTGCCGGCGCATTAGAAGCAGCCGACTGGGTGCAGCAACATTGGTGTTCACCCGAACACAAGGTAGTCGTGATTACGGTAGCCGCGGAACCGCAGGATACCTCTATGCCCATGACCAGTGGGATTGCCGGAGACAGCCCGGGGGCCATGCCCGCAGTCTCTGGTGGGGTGGAGACGGGCGGCCAAGGCATCGCCCCGGGAATGATTAGTAGTGGGATTGGGGGAATGTGGATGATTGTGCCACCACCTAGCCGCACAGCCGGGGAAAGCTATGCGTCCCATTGGACCATTGCCCACGACCAGTTAAACGCGACCACCGCCCGATTGCATGGATTCGCCGAGGTAGAAGGCCGAGTACAAGGGGGGCGAGGGCACGTGGTCGATGGAATTTTAGCCGCCATCGACGAGATCGAGCCGACCCTTGTCGTGGTGGGCCGACGAGGATTAAGCCGCCTTGAGCGCTGGGTGCTGGGAAGTGTTTCTCAATCGGTTGTGGCCAAAAGCGCGGTTCCCGTGCTAGTAATCCCGTAATTTGCAACCCGATCTGGCGCCCGCCTCATCAAACCACTCTGTGTCACTAGGGAGCATCACCATAAAGGAGGGTCTTGGGACCGACGCCATTTAGGGATGCGTCGATCCAAGACACTATGGCGCATCCGGCCACATTGCCTACAATGTTTGACGAACATGAGAGATGGAAGCTCCTTAATCTGGCAGCATGGTTCTGTAGCCTGACTCACTCATGATGCGATCTGCTCTGACTCGCGGCGTTGGATCCAATGGCAGGATAATAATCAGCGGAGGTATGGTTATGGCCAAAAAACATCATCCATCGAGAAAACGCCATCATCCGATCTTTTGGGACATCTTGTTAATCTTAGCGGTGTGCGCGATGATTTTTTATACGTTCCAGATTTTTATTTAGAGTGAACTGCCGTGCCGCATCTGAGCGCGACCACAGATCGCATGGACCACTTTTCCTCATTCTCTCTTCGGAAGCTCCACCCAAGCACCCTAGCTCATCCCGCGAAGTTCCGCCTGCCCATCGGGTCAAGCATCGGCTTTAGGCTATGGTCCACACTACCGACCGACGGATGGCATCAGCTGCGAATCGTATCAAGTTCCGCCAACAACGTGTCGACGGTCAGTCGCGGATGGCGAGCCAGTTGCCTCGCCGCGGAATTGGCCGGAACCAAATTTTGTCCCTGTTCACGAAAAACCCAGACCGTATAATGCGGCTGCATCGGAAGCGAAACCACCAACGTGTGATCAAATGTCTGTACAGTTACCGGTTGCCCAAGGATGCCGACATCCTCTTGAGCGATGAACGGCAGGACAGAACCCAGCGAAGCCGTAGGCGTAATGTGCATAGTTTTTAGCGACGCCCATTGCTGAGCGCTAATATTGGACTGCATACTAACAAAATTAGGATAAAACGACGGCGCGGCGGGCGGACTACTAATCATCGCGGCCCAGGCAGCGAAATACAAAACCGCGACCGTCACCGTAGCGGTGACTAGGCCAATGGGCAATCCGACGTGGGCGCGCCGTTCTCGATGCCATCGGACCAGTCCAGTACGCCGTAGATAGGCTCTCAAGCGACCGCCGCTCGCAGGTGGCTGGGAGGATGCCAGCGGTTGGGCCTGCATCCATCGCTTGAACGCCTCGATGGCGGGAGTAAAGTCGACTGGCTCACAACGAGTTACCGAATAAGTCCATAAGCGTCGTTCGTCGACCTCTAAGCATAAGGTGGACGCGGTATCGGTATGGTGGACCGACACCACTACCGGAGTCGTCGATCGCCAATAGCCCACCCAAATCGTCTGTGACCGCGAGTTCGTCCGCGCTCGCGGGATAGAATGAGGAGTCAAATATTCTACGGTTCCCGCCGCAAAATAGGCAGCAAACGTTTCAATTTGCTCGAGAGCAAAAGCTTCACGCGCTTGGGCCTGGAGGACCTTCTCCGCATAGGTTTGATGGATCTGCAACAGATCGGGAAGCCAAGAAGGGGATTCCATGACAAGCATTCCTCCTTTAGGACCGCAACATTCGGGCTCTTCTCTATGGTATTCCAAAATGAGTCGCATTGCAGTATCAAACCCGCACTTGTGCCGATGCCTGGGATGGAAATCAGCGGATCCCATACCAACCATAGAGAAGGGTGCCTGATTTCGTCTATTTTTTACTCATCGGTACTCGCAGGCAATGAATGGTTGCTCCGCTAAGCGGGCCATCATTGGCTGGCTCAGCCACCCACCCCAGGGTCTGGCTGGCCAAGGATGGCCCTATCGCTCAGAAGTCGAGCCGTTCTTACAATCGCCCACAAAACCTCACTCGACTCGCATCCATCTACATCCCCGCTCACCAAGATTCGCGCTCTGCTACTACGGTGGGTTGGCCTCTCTGAGCTAGCGCAGGTATGTTAGGCTTATCGGTGTGAGCCCACGGTCCTGGCATCATGGGGTCCGGATCATCAATATGTCGACCTGCGCTGGCCCAAATCTCTGATTGCAACACGAGCGGTGCAACTGACAGGCGATGCTAACAGGGAGGATGAATCTGCAGTGCAATCTCACGACGGTAATCTGTCGTTTATCGAGTCCTTAACCCAAGAAGAAGCCCACCGTGTATTACTGACCCTCTTAAGGGCGCATCCAGAACTTTCTGCGGAAGCAGAAACCGTCGCTCGAGAACAACTGACGGAAGTAGAACCGCTTGACGTGGCAGATGATATTGTCGCCAATATCACGGCATTGGACATGGACGATTTAAATCGCAAAGCGGGCCCTAGTCGGTACGGCTATACGTCCGCTGACGAAGCCGCGTGGGAACTTTCGACAGAACCGCTAGCGCCATGGCAAGCCGAGTTGGACCGCCTAGCGGCGCTGGATCGCCTCGACCAAGCGTTTCTTATCGTGCAAGGAGTCCTCTTGGGCCTCTACGAACTCCAGTCACTTGATTTTGAACTAAAAGGTTGGATTGAGGACTTTCCTGAAGAACAAGCCAAGGCGTGGTGGGAGTTGTGGCAGCAGAAGCTCCCCGAAGCCACTCTGCCCCCCAGCGTGATCGAAGAACTGCCGTTATGGCGAGACTTTCTGGAAAAACCTTGAGAGGGTAAAAAGTCAAACGAACGTTCAAGGCATGTCGCCGATCGATGCCAGAACTTCAAAATGTCACGGCCGGGGAGGATCTTCACTCCAACGCCATCGAATCCGCGGTTTATCACAGAACCCACTGGGCTCGATCGCATTCGCCCCAGCCCATGGAACGACGCTCGTCCTAAACAAACGATGGGTCTGACGATATCCTTTAGAACAATCCGGACTTTGAAGCCATTTACGCCACTCTACGAGCCGTCAGACGAAACGGTGTCAATTCTCGCTTGGAAGGACCGGGCATCATCGCCCCAGCGCGAAACCCTGGTGCCCACGGCGAAGCAACCCTCACCCAAGTCATCTGCCCAAAGCCACCGATGCCGCCAACAGCAAGGCATCGGCGGCTCCTCAAACCATTTTGGGAACTGCCCTCTATCCGCTATAACGTGCTTAAGCATATTTACACAGACCCATGCAGAAATCTCCTAGATCTGCACATTCCTGAACACGTCTGGAATTGTTCGCTCTTTCGGAGGCCGCAGT
>JAMCVM010000185.1 GCA_023475835.1 Bacillota bacterium
GGATCCAGTTTTTGTCGGGCTTCGGAAAAGGATGGTTTCGTGTACGACGTCACGGCGGGAAGATGGTGCTGAAGAAAGTTCGATCATTCGACGCTCGTCGTGAGCACTATCCGATGCAAAATGATACTGACGAGGCTCACCCACCCGACTTTCCGCTGACGAGAAAAGTCCTGGGGCCTATGAGCATACGCGCGTTGAAACTCGGGAGACTCAAGACGAGCGGCTATCTGGTCAAAGACATACTGAACGGTGGTCATCAGCCAAAAACTCCTTCATCGGATAATTGAAGGGAAGGATACCAAATTTTGGCCTCTACGTTCAGTTGTTTTTTATTCCTCGAAAAACGGCTGAATATTCCGCTGCGGCTGTCTGTTCGGTTATTTGCTTAACCTGACACCATTGGCCTGAGACCGGTGCGCCCAGGCTGGGAAAGGTTTTCTTCGCATCCGACCATACTAGAGGCAGGCCAAGGGCTAAACAACAAAGGCCCGGTTTCTTGAATGGCTCAAGTGGGAGAGGCGAAGCAGAATGGATTTAGGGCGCTATGCCGCCAGCCTAGCAGCGATGAGCATCGCAGGGCTGTTTGGGTTTTCCGCACCTGCTCAGTCGGGAACTGGCCAATATCCGCGACTTTTAACGGGTCGTACGATTGTTATCGATCCCGGTCATGGCGGGAAGGACCCGGGGAGTCTCGGATCTAGGGCAAAAGAAAGCGATCTGAATCGCGAACTGGCCCAGGCCTTGGCCCAGTGGTTTCGTCGAGCAGGAGCTAAGGTCATATTGACCTGGTCAAGTCCTGAACAAATGCCGCCTACGAGGCGGTTTAACGTCCGTCAACGGGTGACGTTCATCAATCAAACCCATGCCGATGTGCTGATTGATATTCATTGCAATGCCGGAGGCCCGTACCGTGGCCCTCAGACCTTTTACTGGGACGGCGACTCGAGCTACACGCTAGCCCACATGATTCAGGAGGAACTGCAATATTTTACCCATACCCGTCGTCAAGTCAGTCGCATCGATCAATACGTCTTGCGCTATGCTACCATGCCCGCGGTGAACGTTGAAGTGGGTTTCATCACCAATCCCAGCGAGGAAAGACATTTGATGGAGCCAAGATATCAGCAGGAATTGACCCGATATATCTTCGTTGGCACCGAACGTTGGTTTCTCCACGCGCGCTGGCCCTCCTCCTTGGGTAAAGCGCCTTCGGGGATCGAAATGCTGAAACGCTAGCTCGTGACCTGGGTTATCCATATTCAGGGCCAGGGGTGGGTTAAAAATCCGAAGAATTGGCAACGGGGTTTTACGGGGAAGAGCGAAACCTAGGCAGATCTGCGACCTAAGAAAGCCCCGGCCATTACGCGTCTAGCCCGGGGCTAAAATGGCCGGGAGTCAGTCGGGCTCACCAAGCCCCCACGACAGGGGAGCGCGGTGTGGGAGACGGCAACAGACATCAGGAGACGAGTGGGTCGACCCGCTTGACGAGCACGACGATCTTATGCACAATCATGAACTCGGCTGTTGGGATACGCATCGAGAATTGGGGTGGCCATGGGTGGCCTGATGCTTTGCCGAGGGGTCGGTAGGCTCCGAATCAGAGCGACCGTATAGGTCGAAAAATCTTAGCCACCGGATTGCTTCCGTGACAGGAAGTCGTATGATAAGCAATGAGGTGAAGCGAACCAAAAGGGATGGTGGCATGGACGATTGGAACGCGTTAGCCGTTCGATTTCGGCGTGATTTGCATCAGATTCCGGAATTGGCGTTTAGCGAAGTAAAAACTCAGGCTTATTTAAAAGATGCCTTAGCTCAGATGGGGATTGCCGCTCGACCAATGGCCGGGACTGGGCTGGTGGCAGAAATTGTGGGTAAGTTGGGTCAAGGACGGGCTGTGGCTCTTAGAGCCGATATGGATGGGCTGCCGGTTTCCGAAGACACTGGACTAGATTTTTCGTCCCAGCATGTCGGTGTGATGCATGCCTGCGGTCATGATGGCCATATGGCCATGCTCTTAGCAGCCGCCGCGGAATTGAACCAACATCGAGAGTTTTCAGGAACGGTTCGTTTGGTGTTTCAGCCCTCGGAGGAACGCTTACCTGGAGGCGCCGTGAAAATGATTGCTGAAGGGGTTCTGGAGGGCATCGAAGAGATTTACGGAGTCCATTTGTGGTCGACTCAACCTGTAGGAACGGTGGAAGTGGGTGTGGGACCGCAGATGGCTGCAGCCGATGAGTTCCGTATCATCATTCAAGGTCGGGGCGGCCATGGCTCTGAGCCCGAGGCGACTCAGGACGCGGTGGTAATCGCAGCTTTGACCGTAGTGAATTTGCAGACCATTGTTTCGCGCCGGGTTCCTGCTCAGGCCGCAGTCGTGGTGAGTTGTGGCACCATCGCCGCCGGCGGGACGTTTAATGTGATCGCCGAGCGGGCTGAAATCACGGGAACGGTACGCACCTACGACACCGCCATCCAGTCGCAGGTAGAATCAGCGATAGGCCATATAGCGCGCACTACCGCCGAGTTGTGGGCTGCGTCAGCGGAGGTCACCTATCACCGTGGTGTTCCTGCCGTGGTCAACCATCCAGTCTCGGTCGAACGGTGGTTGAACGCCTTAGATCCGGCGGTGGTGGTCAAGCCCGCAGTGCCAAAGCTTGGAGCGGAAGACTTTGCCTATTATCTTCAGCAGATTCCAGGAGCATTCATGTTTATTGGTGCCGAGCCCGAGGATGCAGTGGCGTATCCTCAGCATTCTTCCCATCTCAATATTAATGAAGAGGCCTTGGCAGTCGGTCGCAAAGCGCTGGTGGCGGCGGCTCTGGCCAGCCTTGGAGCAGCGAAAAATTCAGATGCAAGCCATTCTATTGATTGAATAAACATGCATTAAATGACATACTAATTCACAGGAGGTGTACCGATGGTTGAACGATTAACAGAAACGATGGCAGAACTGGCGGGACGATCGATCTTATCGCTGAAAGAATGGACACCCAGTGAAATCAAGAGTGTACTCATGACGGCATCGTGGATGAAGTCGAATCCCAAGGTGGCGCAAGTGCGGTACGCATTGGCTGGCAAGGGTGTGGCGATGATCTTTGAGCTGCCGTCGACCCGAACCCGTGTTTCTTTTCAAGTGGCGATCCAATCTCTGGGGGCGGCGCCAGTGATCCTGGATTGGGGAGAAAGCCAGTTGGGGCGCGGCGAGCCGATTGCCGATACGGCCAGAGTCATGTCGCGCTATGTGGATGGTATCGTGATTCGCAGCCGCAGCCATGAAACCGTCCAAGAGTTTAAGCGATTTGCTACGGTCCCTATCTATAATGCCCTGACCGACAAAGCCCATCCGTTTCAAGCCCTGGCGGATGCGCTGACCACTTGGGAGCGACAGGGACGTTTGGCAGGGCTGAAGTTTGCCTATTTCGGCGACGGCCAGAATAACATGGCGCATTCCTACTTGGTCATCGGCGCCAAATTGGGCATGCACATGACGATTGCTGCCCCCGCCGCGTATCAGCCTGATGCCGAGGTCGTAGAGTGGGCGCGCCAAGAAGCATTGGTCACGGGAGGTTCAGTGACGATTTCTGATGATCCTAAACAGGCGGCCGAGGGAGTCGATGTCATCGCTACCGATGTCTTTATCTCCATGGGAGACTCTGTGGATGCGCCCACCAAACGTCAGGAGTTATCGACCTTCCAAGTGAATGCCGGCTTAATGAAATTAGCCAAGCCGGAGGCTATCTTTTTACATTGTCTCCCGGCTCATCGTGGAGAAGAGGTCACCGACGAGGTATTAGAGGGTTCGCAATCGGCGGTTTGGGATCAAGCCGAGAATCGTTTGTACGTGCAAAAAGCAGCTCTTCTACAGACCCTGGGCGATTAACAATCCGCGATCAGAGGCTGACCGAGATCGAAATCTCACCTTAGATCACCTAGGGGATTGCCGTTTGGCCACCCTCGAAACGGCCTGGCGCCACGAACTAAAGGCGTCAGGCCGTTATTCGTCGGTACGAGGGGCTGGGCTTTTCGGCGCTGGCCTGCGGGCCAAGGTATCTTGCCGAGGAATGAGGAATGGGCCCATGCCGCCCAAAACACAAAACGGGAGAAGGACTACGAATTCGGTGTGATCCGCTAAGGTCCCGGCGGGCAATGCGAGACCCATCACTAAGGCCACTAAAACCGCTGAAAAAAATCCAAAACTGTTGGCCAATCCCGAGGCCAACGCGCCTTGGTCGGGCTGAAAGAGGGCCCGGATGGCGGCGAAGGTGAGTACGCTGGCACCGTTACAAAATCCTAATCCAATGAAAACTGTCGCCAATACCGGAGTCGGAAGGTGGCGTGGAAAGATCGCTAATGCGGCCCAGGCTAAGACGTTTACTCCGGCCACGGCGCGATACGGGAGGGCGACGCCGTAGCGATCCGCCAAGATACCGGCGACCGGCCCACCGATGAGAGAGCCCACCAAGCCAAAAGCTAGGAAGGTGCTGGCTCCCACTTCGGAAAGGTGATACGCGGCCCTCAGGTAAGGCACCGCGAAGACACTGATGAAGCCCAAGAACGGGCCTAAAAAGCCAAAATGCGACAACATGGGCCCGGTGAGTCTCCGCCCGGAGGTCAGCACTTGACGCCAAGGGAGCTTATCGTGACGAGACTGCCAATCGGGATTAATCGGGGTCCAAAAAAAGAACACGAGAGCACTTAAGCCCGCCAGAAAAATTAAGCCGGCGCCAAGAATGGTAAAAGGCAGTCGCCATCCCGATTGATCGATCCAAAAAGCCAACGGCACCGTCGCTGCTAAGGCACCCAAGCTTCCACTCATCGAGGTGAGACCGAGTACGCGGCCAAATACGCGGTAGCCGAACCAGCGGCCGAGCACGGCGACAATGTTGAGCCAGATTAAGGCATCGCCGAATCCGACGACAACCCGTGAAGTGACGATCCAAAAAAAGCTAGGACTCCAAGAAAACAAAAGCGTCCCTAGGCCATCAGCGACGGTCCCGACTAAAAGCAACAGTTCGGGACGGTAGCGGGTTCCTCCGACGGCCACAGGTACCTGCATTAGAGCGTAGATTAAATATTGGCCGACGGTCATTAACGTCAGCGTGGTTGGAACGAGATGAAACCGTCGCAGCAGTTCCGGCGTCACGAGTCCGGGTGCCGTACGCTCCATAAAGATGAGACCGTAGATGCTGGCTACGGTCAATAAAATGAGCAAGCCATGGCGTTGGGTTTTGGATTCCATACCGAGAGCATGGCCTAAAATCTCCATTTTTGCTAGATCTTCTGTTGACAAGCGCCGACGATTCTTCGATGATCAAGTAACAAGATATGGGGGATGATCCGGTGCAACTAGCCGAGGTGTATGAGAAGCTCGAGGAAACATCGAAACGGGTGACGCCACAACGCGAGCAAATTATTCGGATATTTTCTGACCATGCGGGGCAGCCATTTTCGGCTGAAGAGATTCGCAACTTTCTGCGCGCAGGGTTTGGAGAAGTGGGCTTGGCGACTATCTATCGGACTCTCGAACTCTTAACCGATCTCGAAGTGCTGGTCCGGGAAACGGTTGGGGATGGCCGCGCTCACTATCATTGGCCAGTTGATGAAGAAAAAAAGCCACCGGTCATGGTCTGCATGCGCTGCGGCAATCAAACGCCCATCCCTGAAGAACGGCTGGGAAACATAGAGTCTTGGGCAACTCAGTCACTCGAGTTTCAATTGGTCGATTTCGAGCTTACGCTCTATGGAATTTGTCGGCTTTGCCATATCCGGGAACAGCGAAGGAGGCGCGGTCATGAATCAATTTCTTGAGTATTCGAAGTGAGTCACCTGTAAAAAGGCGCGAGCGTGGCTCGCCAAGGAAGGTATGGAGTTCGAGTCCCGGGATTTGATTCGGGAACCGCTCACCCGGGCGGAGATCCTGGAGTTGGCGGAGGCGGCGGGAGGCTTGGAATTCCTCGTGGCCAAGCGCAGTACGAGTTATCCCCGCTATCGCGACCAGATGACCTCCGAGGAAGGCATTGTGGAGGCTTTAATGGCGGAGCCGCGTTTGATTCGTCGTCCCATTTTGCGCACTGAGAACGGCCTGCAAATTGGATTTCAGCCCCAAAAATGGGAGGAAGCCAAGACCTAGGGCGTGGGGTATGAATTCGGGTTGGGTGGGCTGAGGACGTGGTGACGTGAACCACGTCCTCTTAGCGCATAAAAAGGACACCGCCGAGCATAGCGGCTAAAATTACGAGCACAGCTGAGATTTTCAACCAACGAATGGCGATCAGACCCGCGACAAAAAACATTCCAGGCAAAACCCATCGCTTGGTGGAAAATGCGGTAGGAATAAATTGGACCACCAACAGCACCAAGAGCACTACCACGATGGGCTTAACTCCTTGAATCAGACCGTGAACGTACGGGTTTTTGCGGTACGTGGTGAGCAGTTGAAACAAGCCCAACATCAGCACCATCGAAGGCAAGACTACCCCCGCCAAAGCCGCCAGCGCTCCCACCGGGCCGGCTGTTTGCCAGCCAATGCTGGCTGCCAGTTTGGTGGCAATGGGTCCAGGCAGGGCGTTGCCCACGGCCAAAACTTCGGAGAATTGGGCGTTGTCCATCCAGTGATAGCCGTCGACCGCCACCGACTGAATTAACGAGATGGATCCGGGTCCGCCCCCGTAGCCTAAGATGCCGACCTTGAAAAAGCCCCAAAAGAGAGGAAACCAGCGATGCATGATGTGGTCCTTTCTACCATGATGAAGCGCAGAGTCCACTGCGCGGGGCTGGTGTCGAGGGATATTTAGACACTCAGTCGTGACGGCGGAGGGACAAAATAATCAAAAATGGCGCGGCTGGCATGGGGAAGCAGCACCATGGCTTCATTGTCCACATGAAAACGAAGGTCTTCCGCACCCTCGCTCATGATCGCCAAGACAAAATCACCCCACGGGCTCGTGATAATGCCGCAGTCATTGCGGACTCCATTGAGAGACCCACTCTTGCTTGCGACTCGAACCGGCGGTTCATCATCGTCATGGTTCAATAAATCATAGGGCAAGTAACGAGTGAGGATGGTATTGTACTGTTGCTGCGTAAGGATTTGGTACATGATTTCGGACGCTTGCGGACTAATCAACGTCCGCTGATAGATGCCCTTCAGGAGTAGAGCGAGGTCGTAGGGGGTCGAGAGCCCGATAGGTCCGGGCAAAGAGAAATCGATCCGCTTTTTAATTTCGGTATCGCGCAACCCTAAGGCGTGCATGGCATGATTGACCGAAGACAGGCCAATAATGCGGAGCACCATGTTGGTGGCCACGTTGTCACTCACCGTAATCATTAATCGAAGCACGTCGAGCAGAGATAACTGCAGACCTAAAGTGAGGGTTTGCAATACACCCGAGCCTTCGACAAGGTCGGCGGAGTCGAGTTCCACCAACGACTTGAGGTCCAGTTGGCCGTGCTCCACTTGGCGCAGGGCCTCTACCAAGATGGGAAGTTTAATAGTTGAGGCGGTCTCCATCGGGACCATGGTGCCAAACTGCACGATTTCTCCCGTGCCTAAGTGCTCGGCAAAGAGGGCGTAGCGACCAGAAAACTCATTTTGGATGCGACTTAGATGTTCTTGGATGGTCATATTTTGTCCTCATTTCAATGAAAGAGTGCGACCGAGAGGACCCGCCTCGGGTCAGGGGCTTTCAATTTTAATGTTGCTGCTGTGAGGCAGGCCTCCACGTTTTTTCGGATCGAGGTAACCGCGAATATGGCCGAGGGCATTTCCAATTTCTCCAAATCCAGTGGCGATGAGTTTTTCCTTGCCTTCGTAGGCGACCACATCTCCGGCGGCATAGATGCCAGGGCGATTGGTCCGCATGGGACCGTCGACGGTGATGGACGATCCCTCTAAATCCAAGCCCCAGTTCTTGAGCGCTCCCAAATCGGGAAGGAACCCAAGCGCGGCGACGACTGCGTCGGCAACCAGCACATGCGTAGTTTTGTCGCGATGATCGACTAGGACGACTGATTCTAAACGTGTACTGCCTTGAAAGTCAATGCATTCGGAAAACGTGCGAATGCTCACTCTAGGATGTTCCTGCAACTGGCGGACAGTCTCTTGTTGACCACGAAAATCGCCCCGTCGATGAACCAGAGTAACCTGGGAAGCGGCTTCAGCGATAGCCAACGCCCAATCCAGGGCAGAATCACCGCCACCGACAACGACCACCCGTTGGCCCTGAAAATGGCTCATGGCCGGAACAAAATAATAAATTCCGCGGTCAATGTACCTCTCCGCGCTGGGCGGAGGCAGTTTTCTGGGAATAAATGAGCCGAGCCCACTGGTGATGATAATCGTTCGAGTCTCGTGGACTTCGCTCGAGGTGTGGACCCGATAGGCACCGTCATCCAGCATTTCCAGATTTTCTACGGTCTGGTTGGTACATACGGTAGGATGGTAGCGTAGCGCTTGGTCAATCAGTTGCTCGGCTAAATCTTTGGCTAAGATCTTGGGGAACCCAGCCACATCGTATACGTACTTTTCGGGATAAAGCGTATAAAGCTGGCCACCAAGTAGGGGAAGGCTTTCAATTAACTTGGTTTTCATACCGTGCAGACTGGCTAATGCGGCACCGAATAACCCTACCGGGCCCCCTCCTATGATCGTTACGTCAAATCGATCCATGCCCGAATCAGCCTCCGTAAACCAGGGCGGGTGCCCGATTATAAAAGATCAACCAAAAATGTCTAGCCCTATGCTAGCGAATCCACCATACCATAGAGTCTTAATCTGGAGCAACCGACGGATCCCACGCTTGCCCGGGTTTAGACAAATTCCCTCGGATTGGGGTCGAACAGCGCGGATTGAAGTTGCGAAGCGAATCGGTTTGCGATAGTCTGCCCCTTAAAGAGATGCATTAGCGAACGTGTCCAATCCAGTAGAGGAGACGAAAAGATGGCTTTTGAGGATCGAATCATTGTGGTAACTGGCGGCGCCCAGGGCATTGGCCGCGCTATCGTGGACCTGTTTGATCAGGAGAAGGGTTGGCAGCCAGTGGCCGTCGATTGCGATCAAGAGGCGCTATCGGAACTTCCCGAGTCGGTATGGTCATTTGCCGCAGATGTTTCGGAGCCCCGAGATCTGGCCGCATTTTTTGATTGGCTTCACGATCGCAGCGATCGCGTAACGGCTTTGGTGAATAATGCTGGAATTGGATTTCGACACCCTCTCGCCGAAGCGACGTTCGATGAGTGGCAACGGGTCATCGCGGTCAATTTAACCGGCGCGTATTGGATGGTAAAGACCTTGCTCCCGCTCTTGCAAGCTAACCGAGGAGCGGCAGTAGTTCAGATAGCTTCCACCCGGGCGCTCATGTCGGAACCGAATACGGAAGCGTATTCCGCCTCCAAGGGAGGCCTCTTAGCACTCACCCATGCGCTCGCAGTCAGCTTGGCCAAAGACCGCATTCGAGTGAATGCCATCTCGCCAGGCTGGATTGTGGCTGAGCCGTGGAAAAAGCTGGCCTTGCGCCATCAGCCCCAGTTGACGGAGGAAGATCACCAACAGCATCCTAGCGGCCGCGCGGGATCGCCTCCCGATATCGCGCGTGCGGTCAGGTTTTTAGTGGATCCCAGCAATGACTTCATCAACGGCGCCAACCTGGTGGTGGATGGAGGCATGACGATAAAAATGATTTACGCCGAAGAATAACCAGACAAGTCGCGTCCTTACTTTCCATGCACAAAAGTTTTGATCAGCCCTCGTCCGCGTGGGGTTAGACTTTGGCATAGCTGTGGGTGAGGATATCGCGGAATCCGGCTAAAAGATCGGCACGTTCGGGATCGCGTACGCTGTAGGTTTGGATTAGCAGCGTGAGCATTCGAACCAACATGAACCGAGTGGGCGTCGGGCTAAGATAGGCCGGATGGAAGCCGAAGCCATTGGTCATCAAGAACTGAACGCACTCGCTGCGATTGAGCAACTGGCCCTTGTGGAAGGCGTCGATAAACAGACTGTCATTATACTGCAAGAGGAAATGGCCAGGCATGCCAATCCCCACCACCGGAATGCGCAGACGTCCGGCGAGCAGTAAGTAGACGGTGGAGAGACTGATGGGGATTCCGAGACGACGATCGAGGACTTGGTTCAAGTAGATATTATCTGGGTTTGGGTAGTCGTCTTGATTGCCGCTAAATCCCAATTCGTTAAAGAAGAAATCGTTGAATGCGATGACTAATTCACGCCCGCTAACCGGCGAATCGGTATCGCTTTCAATGCGCTCCCGGAATTGACGGACCATCTGTTCCAGGACGCCTTGATAGTGGGCTCGATTAATGGTCGGATACTCGGATTCAGCGATGAGAAATGCGCCCTCTTCTAAATTGAGCCATGCGGATGAAGAAGCGGCAAATTCGCTAAATTGCTTGGCCAAGTCGTCTAAACGCAAACGCTCCAAGATGCTGTATACTCGCGTCCGCACGTGCGGATCAGGGGAGGTGCGAGCTTCTTCTAAAAATGGTTCTGCTTGACGGCGCGCCTCTAATAATGCATTGCGTGCAATTTGCGCCGTTTTAATATCCTCGTCGCCCAAGAGCACAATCAACGCCCTCATCTCGCTTGCAGTCAACGTTTTCATCTGGCCGCCATCTCCCTTCATATCGTATCCCGGGAACTATCGCCTCCGCCACCCTATCCCAGTATATGGCAAATACCTGTCTGAGTGGTGGTAACTACCGTGGTCATATAATTATTCGCCAATCTGAGACGTTTTCCTGCCTCTTGGTCGGCGAAAGCCAGAGGAGATGGGATCCACAATTGTCGCTATCGGCCACCAGACGAGGATTTTAGTAAAAATCGTGCCCAAGCCGAAGCCAAAAAATTGTTGCACTGGATATTTTAGGGTATGCCCCAAGGGGCCAAAGTTCAACCTGGGGTTGCTTCACTTCCAGAAGTAACTCGGCCATCGGCGACGACGCCTAACACCGTAGATGCTCTGGCGCCGGTGACCGAAGGTAGATTCGCACATTGGCCGTTGAGGCGAGCTTGAGCTAAGAGGGCGAAGGCTATAGCTTCCAGGTGGAGGGGATCGACCCCGTAAGCAGCGGAAGATTCCACCGCGACGGGGAACAATGCCTGGGCTAATTGGTCCATCAGCCACGCGTTGTGGACCCCGCCACCGGCTACAATGAGGCGCACGGGTCGAGCGGGCAGGGACCGAATTGCCCGAGCAATTCCTTCAACGGTCAATCGACCTGCGGTGTGACTGGCGTCGTCCCAAGTCAGCGTGTGCAGCATTCGAGTGAAAGCGCCGCCGAATCGTTCACGTCCGGTCGACTTGGGAAAGGGAAGAGCGAAGAAGTCATCGGCTAACAGGTGCGTGAGCAGTTCGGGGTGATTCTTTCCGCGAGCGGCGTGCATTCCTTCGGGGTCATAGTCAAACGCCCCGTGGGAATAGTGGCGAGCTAGGTCATCCATCAACATATTGGCGGGACCAACGTCCGATGCCCAAACCGGCTGACCAGGAAGAAGACCGGTGAGGTTAGCAATGCCACCAAGATTTAGCACTGCTCGAATCTCGGACGGATGAGAAAATAATCTAAGGTGGGCATACGGCGCTAAAGGGGCGCCCTGACCACCGAGAGCCATGTCGGCAAGACGAAAGTCCGAGACGACACGAATGCCAAGTCGGGCAGCCACCCATGATGCGGACCCCAGTTGCAGGCTATAGCCCAGTACACCTCCCTTCGGAGGGTGATGCCACACGGTTTGACCATGCATGCCGACGGCGGCGACGGAGCTTCGCTTCACCTCACAGAGGAGGGCTTGACCGAGTTGGACGTGGCTTTCTGAAACCTCTTGGCTCATTTGCAGGACCTCGGCCGTGGTGACTTCTCGCCCGTCGGCTGCCTGCATTAACCGCCGAACGAGGTCCGATGGCCAGCGCTGGTGCGCTTGGGCTAAAATCTGGGGAGGCTGCTGGCCAAGATCGACGATGACGCCGTCTAAGCCATCGAGGGACGTACCTGACATTATTCCGCCATAAACTGCTGTTGTGGGCATTCCTGGCTCCTCTGAGATTGCCTCGGGCTGTGGCGAGCGCCGCCTCACCTCGCATTGGCTGCCTGGAGAGCTATCACCCAGCGCAGGGGTAGAGCAGACAATGCTCAGTTGTGGTAGTATTCCCTTGATTGTAGCGCCGAAGGAGGCGGGATGCGAGATGAACGAAGGGATTGAAAAAATTCTTATTTATTTAGGTCGGATTAGTTCGAACATCCCCGCCATCCAAGTTATTGTAGGACATCTATTGGCGCGCCCTGAGCGCGCTCGATTTGTTCGACAGATTACGGAGACAGGGGAATTGGCCATGACGATTTCGGCCCATCGTCGCATTGAGCTGCCCATGGCACCTTGGCAAGGGTATATTCGTGGAGTGCCGGTTCCCGATCCTTATACCTGGATCGAGGCCGCGCGCGGATTAGGGTCTGGCGAGGTACAAATTCGGATTTCAACGGACGATGCGCGGTTGCTGATGATGTTGGAGCCCTGGGTCCGAGATGACCAAATACGGGCAGAGCGCACGCAAATCCAAGACCGAGTCAAACATCTTCGGGAAGAGGTCGACCAGGTCTTGGATATTTACAATGAGCTTCGCCATTTGATGGCCGTAGATGTGGACCGCCAGTCGGAATTGTCTCAGTTTTTGGGCATGGCCGAAGGAGAAATGCACCAACTGGGGAGTGAATTAAATCGACTGAAAGAACGGTTAGGGGAAACCTCTGGCTGAGCCTTCCCCAGCCTAGAGACACTGGGATCGTGCACCGTACGCTTGTCTTTTGAGAGCATGGTTTTTTCAAACGGTGGCCCTTTACTTTAGGGTCGCCGATTTTTTCGATGCATGAACCGAGCCCGTTGGTGAAAAATAGGTGGGTTATGTTAACCGATGGCTCGATTCCGGTCGAGCATTAGGCGGCCGTGATTGGGTCTAGACGATCTTGCGGCCATGATCTGAACCCAAAAAAGGCAGTGAGGCATTGATTGGCAGATGGGTGATGAAGAGCGTACTGGGCAGAGCCGCTTCTGCCGCCGCCATTCTCGCATTGTTAGCGGGGTGCGGAGGCACCGCTCCTGGTCCTTCTCCTAGTCGGAAGCCGACGGCCGCCTGGCCGTCCAAGATAATCCGTAGGGTGGCGGGGACAGTAGGTGCTCCTCGGGATGACGACAGAAGCCAAAACCCCCGATTACTGCGCTGAATTCAGCGCCCCGCAGCCATTTCTTGCCACTGCGGACGGTTCAAACGCCCCGCGTTTCCCCGTGACCTTCGCTAAAGAACCCGATCCTGGCCGAGTTAGACCAATGGGTTGCCAGACAATTCACTTGGCTGGCAACCCATGCACCAGCTCGGGCATCGCAGGAATCCAAGGAGCTTGGGACCTGTAGCGTGTTTACGCTCCAAGATGAGCTTCCGACGGGTTGATGAGACGCGCTCGACCGCTCGAATTTTCTCCGAGCGCCCTTCCCGGGTCTAATTGCCTTCGTGGATTTTGCTAAAGCGTGATGGGAAAAATCAATCGCTTCCGAATTGACCCCGAGCATCGCCTGAGGCTAAGGTGAGTACAGCGGAAAGAGTAGGGTTGTGGGCGGGCCGGGAACCTTTGGCCATCGCCCTTTCTCGCCAACGAAGGATTTCACGATTGAGGGAGGTTATGGAGACATTGTGGCTGGGAATCGATGTGGATGGGACCATTGCTGAGGGCGAGGAGATTTTGCCTTGGACTCGGGCTGTTTTGCGCCAAGCGCGTGAGGCCGGAGTGTTTGTGATTTTGGCGAGCGGTCGTCGTCCCGAGTATCTTCAGCGGATCAGTCAAGAATGCGGACTCTTGTCTCCACTAGTGGCTTTGGACGGGGCTTTAGTGGAAGGCGTAGACGGGGAAGTAGTGTCCAGGTCGCCGATGGCCGATGAGGACGTGGCTGCGCTGGCAGCGGCAGCGCATCGGCTGGGCCTAACCGTTGTCAAGATTGGCGACCGCGATGAGTGCCTGAAGGTTGTGGTCTCAGGTGCGCCACAGCGGTTGGATCAGTTGGTGACCGTGCAGCGGTGGCCACGGATGAGACGGGTCAACCAATTCGTGGGTTCGAATGAGTGGGTTCGAGCGGATTGCAGCAAGGGCCATGGGTTCGATGCGCTTTGCGCACGATACGGACGTCCCGACCAATTGATCGTGTTTGGCAACGATTGGAACGATCGCGAAATGTTCGAAGTCGCGGACTTCGCATACGTGCTGCCCAGTGCCCCAACAAAGTTGCAAGCGATGGCCGATCAGGTGCTGCCACCTATTCAACAAGAACCGGTGGCGAGGGTGATTGTCGACCTGCTGACCAGACGAGCACGATGGCGGCAAGATTCTTAAGGAGTGCGGCCCAAATAGGAACCGAAAGGACAAGACCATGATGCTTGAGCTTGGAGTCGATCGTTTACTTAAAGAGGCGCCGCCTGCTCTGAAAGGGGCCCGCGTCGGGCTGATATCCAACTATACCGTGGTCGATCGTGAATTGCGATCCACGATTGACAGGTTCTTACAATCGGATGATTTCACTTTGACCACGCTCTTTGGTCCCGAGCACGGGGTCAAAAATAGCACGCGAGAAGGTGAACAGGTAGAGTTTGCCATTGATGCTCATAGCGGGCTGCCAGCATATAGTTTATACGGGAAGACGCGTAAGCCGTCTCCTGCAATGATGGCGGAGATTGACGTGCTGGTGCTGGATTTACAGGATATTGGCAGTCGTTATTACACGAATATGAACACGATGGCTTTGGCGTTAGAGTCAGCCGCCGAGAGTCAGGTACCGTGTTTCGTGCTTGACCGACCGAATCCGATTGGCGGCATCGGTCAAGAGGGCAACATTCTTGAGCCGCTATTTCGGTCGTTTGTGGGAGGCGGCCCGATGCCAAACCGCCATGGAATGACCATGGGCGAACTAGCGCTTTGGTTCAAACGCCGTCAGGGGATCGATGTCGATCTAACCGTGATAGCCATGCGCGGGTGGGAGAGAACCATGCTTTGGGATCAGACGGGACTCGCATTTGTCAGTCCATCTCCCAATACCACGCATCTAGACATGGCCTTGCTTTATCCCGGACTATGCCTCTTTGAAGGCACGAATCTGAGTTTGGGACGGGGGACCACGCATCCGTTCGAAGTGGTCGGGGCTCCCTTTATCGATGGCCATCGACTAGCTGAGGCATTAAATCGACAAAATCTTCCTGGGGTTAGGGCTCGGGCGACCTACTTCGTCCCCCAATACTCCCAATGGTCCGGCGAAGTGTGTGGAGGCATACAACTCCATGTTGGCGATCGTCTGAGCGTTCAGCCGGTCGCGTCGGCGCTGCAACTCATGGCGCTCTTGATGGAACGGTATCCCCAAGAGTTTGTGATTGCCCCGCCCATCTCTTCCAAGCCTTCGTTTTTTCAACTATTGGCCGGCACTGGGGAGTTGGCAGGGTGGTTAGCGGAAGATCCGACCTTTGCGGTGTTACACTATCTCGATCCAGAGACTAGCGCGTGGCAAAGGTTTCGAACGGAGTTCGAAGAGGTCCGCCTGTATTGATCTGCAGGTGATCACCATTGGTCCCCATGATTCCGCTGGCTGTTACCGTGGGCGAAAATCTCTTCAAAGACTTGGAAGGTCGGCTGCCGACGCTGGCGCCCGACGCCCTCTATATCTTGCCTGACCTTAGTGCAATTGGCCCCGAGGCCTCTGAGCGGCTCTTAAGCACTTTGTCGTTATTGGCTGAGAGATACAGCCATAGCTATCTTGTCGGACTGACCCGGTTCGGTGTCCATCTGCCTGGTGCCAACCCCAGCGCACCCTATCGCATGGCTATGCTGACGACGCCAGCGGGCATTTCTTATGCAGTCGCAGGACTCCACTCTGAGCCCGAGCGAAGCGCTTTGGCCGCCTATGATTACTGGTGGCGCGTCCCCATGGTGGTGGGCCGCGAGCAGGAAACGATGATGGTGATTCTCGGCTCTGATGTTTTGTATCTTGTCGCTGGATTTCAGACAAATTTAGACGCCGATCATCATCCCCATTTTCCTTCCAATCCTGAACTAGAGCTTCCCCTGGCGGATTGGTTGGTGGTCTTGGGCGATCTGCCTCAGGGATCGGTTCGTGCAGCTACCGCGATTTTGGAAATGGCGGTGGAATGCAGCTGGACTCGCGCTAGTGCGTTGGTCAACGCGGGCCGGGCGTCGGCTCGGGAGACTTCCCGTCAGCCGTGGATGGCGATCGATTGGAGTCCGGAGGCTCTACCGGATCCGAACTGGGCCTACGAACGACGTGGGTCTCTGTTTCGACAGCATGGAGCCTTTGTCCCCGATCGCTATCTGGCTCAAGGCGAAGAGGCGATCGGGGAGTGGACCGAAGACTCAGGTGGGCGGGTGGCGATGGCATTGTCTCGGGCTGCGAGCCGGCCGCAGATGGCCAAATGGCCGTTTGGCCCGGTGCTCTTGTCCCTCCAATCTGATCGGGAGTAGCGTTCATGAGGATCCTGTTGGGATCCAAAGCATCTTTGCATGGGAGAAAAGGGACCTGCGGTTTCTTATGGAAGGAAGGTAGGGTGGTCAAAGGGCGGGGTGTTCGACGCGTTGGAATGGTGCACGCTTTGAAGATTTTCTCTGATAAAGCTTAGGACAGAGCGGCAGCCTGTCTCCCACCAACGGACATTTTTCGCTACAATGAACCTAAGAGGGTGGTGGACTGAGGAGCTAATCCCTGGCTTGAGCTCACTACGCGACGAGAGGTCACCGCTAGGGTGAACCAGAATAAGGAGCGATATTACGTGGCAAAGTATCGAATTGGGATTTTGAATGGCGATTATATAGGTCCTGAAATTATTGCGGAAGCGATTAAAGTCATTGATCAGGTGGCGAAAAAATTTCAGCATGACTATCAACTCGAGTATCTGGAAGCTAGCGGAGAAGCATTCGATAAATATGGAGAGCACTTGCCGCAGCACACACTAGAGAAAGCCGCCGCCTGTGATGCTTTGCTCAAAGGTCCGTTTGGCGGACCGCCTGAGGAACTCAACCATCCGAAATGGGCCAATGTGGAACAGGGAGCTATTTTGCCCTTGCGAAAGCATTTCAACTTATATACCAATTTGCGCGAGACGCGAGTGCTACCGGCGTTAGAAGACTTATCACCGCTTAAGCCAGAGATTGTGCGCGGCATTGATCTCTTGATTGTACGCGAACTGACTTCGGGTATTTATTTTGGTCCCAAAGAACGACGGGTTGTGGACGGCGAGCGGGAAAGTTCGGACCTGGAAGTGTATCGGGAGTCAGAGATCCGGCGCATCGCGGAAAAGGCCTTCGGTTACGCCCGCAAGCGGCGGGGCAAGGTGACTTTGGTCGCCAAATCTAACGTGCTGGTCAGCAGTGTGCTTTGGCGTGAGGTGACAGCGGAGGTCGCGGCCGGCTATTATGATATCGAATTGGACTATCTCCATGTGGACAATGCCGCGATGCAACTGGTCTTAAATCCCCGTCAGTTCGATGTCATTTTGACCAACAATATTTTTGGCGACATTTTGTCGGACGAGGCCTCTGTGCTTTCGGGGTCGATTGGACTATTTCCTTCGGCGAGTTTGGGGGATTCTAGCTTTGGCTTGTACGAACCGATTCACGGGTCTGCTCCCAGCATTGCTGGGAGGGACATTGCCAATCCGATTAGTGCCATCTTAAGTGCAGCATTGATGTGGCGTTACTCCTTTGATGGCGAACAAGAAGCATCGGTGATTGAGAAGGCAGTGGCCGACGTGCTGGCCCAAGGGTATCGCACGGTGGACTTGATGACGGCTGAAGGAACCCTCCGTCAAGTGGGGACAAAAGAAATGGGCGATCTCATCGTTCAGGCCATCGGATAAATGGGTCGCACGAGAGCCCTTTAGTGGCCATCAAAGTCATCGCCAGGATGTCGATTCGTGGAAAGATTTCGTTTGACCAAAATGCCCGCGCATTCCCCTTTCTTGGCCGAAGGTCAGGAGGCGGTCAAGCCCCAAGGGGATTTCCCTTCGCTGTGCTCAGGACATCGTCCTTCGTCTCTTGAGCCTTCGCATGGTGTTGCACGGTGCCACCAAAGCGCATCCGCCGCACCAGCAGACAGGGTGGTCATGGTATGAAGGTTCCTTCGCAGGCGCATAGAATCATCATCCGTGTCCATACAACGGTGTGTTTTGATGCTCTCAATGGGTATCGGGTGCCAACGCCTCATCTACAACGCGAAGATCCAAGAGGATCGGCATTTTCGCCGACATGGTGGGCACGGCTGGCATGAAGCTTCCAGTCGATCAACAGGACCACCGAATTCATCACGCGCGCGACGGCTTTTCACCAAGCGGTGCCGCTGGAGATCTTGCCCAATGGAGCCACCAAAATACTTAGTTGAACGCGGTCGGCGTTGGGGCCGGAGAAAGCAGGTGGGTACTAACTGTCCAATAACATCGAAGGAAGCATGGATAGCGATCAGACCCGACTGACAGCGGATAGGCATCAGGACTAGCCGTCGTCGTCGGCCGGACCCGACGCGAAAAAGTTTGGGGTCGTGGCGGAGAACTCGATCGCCGGCTGTCGAGACAGAAAATTATGCCGCGGGATGAAATGGTGAAATTTTAGGGAAAAGTCTCAAGTGATTCCCTTGACCTTAGGGACCGTACTGGTCTTATTCCCGCCGCTCATCCGGATGGCCACCGATGAGAGCAGTACCGAACGGGGCGCAGCGCTTGCAAATCTCTCAGGTGGTGGATGATCAAACGACGTGGATAGATAAAGTTTAGGCCGACTGTGAAGGGCCGCTACCAGACTTTTCCCGTTTCCTCTTTTGGCGTTTTGAGACCAACGACCAACCCCACTTCAATCCGGTCAGCCACCAGGCTGGATCGGGAACGGAAGTGGAGAGTTTGGGCACACGCTCTTGATTACGGCCTCGAGTGCCGGAAGCTATCATCGTGACCAATCGGCCCACCCACGCGGCCGTTCGGGAGACACTGCCCACGGCATCGCTGACGCGGTCAGACGTATTTCGCACATTTTGGACCAGCTCGCGGACGTCGGCACTCAGCACCTTCAACTCTTGGGTGACCGACCGTTCAAGCGTGAACAATCGGACCAAGAGCTTGGTCAGCATCAATAAGATTACGATCATCACGATCGCCATCACTCCGACAGCGATGGCGATAATGGTGAGATCTACTTGGGTACTCATGTTTCAGAACTCTCGGTACTCACTTCCGTATCTTGGTCGTGAATTTCAATCTCAGTGACGCCACCTCGACGGAGCAAGGATTTGCTGCGCTCGTTGAGCGATTGGCGAAACCCGTCAGCTCCCTCGCGCAATTGATCAATGGAATCTTGGGTGCGTCGTTTGATCGTCTGCCGAGTCTCTTCACCTTTGTCCGGGGCCATCAGTACCCCGGCAATAAACCCAATGGCCACGCCAATCAATATACCGGACATTCGATCCCAGCTTCGATCACTCATGGAATGCCTCCTTTGCTCATAACCACTCTTAGTGTGACACATTTTGGTCATCGACGAAAGTGGCTGAAGGGTTCATTGCCGACGATAGGTAACCGAGAGGTCTGGTGCATGAGTCGCAAAAAGCCGGATCGAAAAGCCTGAGACCCGCGTGGTTGCGATCCCCACACCAGGATTATTCGGGTTTGGCACTCGTTCTCTAGCGGGATCTAGACGATGGAAAAATTGGTATTCGCTTGCAATTAATCAAGGATGATATACTTAAACTACCTTGTGGGAAGAAAGTTCGGGCGCGTAGAATAAGCCTCTTCCCTTCCGCACCAGTTTTATCGTATGCTAACCTGGATATTCTTTAGGCCAAGTCGGGAGTGGCGGGATGAAAAGACGGGGACTTCCAGTAAGAGAGAAAGGGACCCCATGAGAATTGCATTTACCACGGAGACGTGGTGGCCGTCTACGGATGGCGTGGTCACTCGACTTACTGCGACCGTTCGGGAACTTCGACGAATGGGACATGAACTTTTAATTATTGCGCCAGCTGGCGGCGATTCAACATTTGAAGGGATCCCGGTCAAGGGGGTGCCGACGGTTGGTGTCCGCTTTATTTATGATGGCAAGCCATGGGGGTTGCCTTTACCTCGCGTGATTAAGTTTTTGGATGACTTTGAGCCGGACTTAGTGCATGTGGTCAATCCGTTTGTGTTAGGCATTGCCGGGGTATGGGGAGCCGTCAAACGTCGCTATCCTTTGGTCGCTTCGTATCACACCAATATTGCTCGCTATGCCGAGTTTTATCATCTAGGGGCGGCTAAGCCCCTCATTTGGGCGATCTTGCGTGGTTTGCACAACCGTGCTCAGGTCAATTTGGCGACCTCAGTCGCTGTGCAGCAAGAGTTAGTGGAGCATGGCATTCAGCGCGTGGATTTGTGGCGAAGAGGGGTAGACTTAGGTCAATTTGATCCCGCTCATCGTTCAGAAGCGATGCGCGAGCGCATGACCAACGGTCATCGCGATCGGCTGATAGCGGTCTATGTAGGTCGGGTGGCTTTGGAAAAAGGGTTGGAACGGCTGAATGGGATTTTTTCGGGTCATCCCGATTTGCATCTTTGTTTGGTAGGCGATGGCCCTGCTCGAGGACCTTTGCAAGAGCGATTTCGTGGCAAGCCGATCACATTTTTGGGAACATTACATGGCAGGGATTTAGCCGAGGCTTATGCGTCTGCTGACTTTTTTATTTTTCCATCGACCACGGAAACGCTAGGACTGGTTTTGTTGGAGGCGATGGCTTCGGGCCTTCCGATTGTCGCTGCTGAAGCTAGGCCGACCCATGAATTGGTCGATCAGAGCGGGGCGGGAGTCCTATTTGCGGCGGAAGATCATCATGGCTTGTCCAACGCGGTGGATCAAATTTTGCATCAAGATTTAGTCTTGCTTTCGGAGAAGGCGAGAAAGGAGGCGGAACGCTGGGGATGGTCGGTACCCACAGCCGAACTGGTAGAGATGTATCAGCGCCTACACCAGGAAAGCCAAAGGGCCCTGTGAAGGGCCGAGGACGATGGCGGTTTATGAAGTTTGTTTCCGTCGGATTAGGCAATGCGTTCATTGATTTAGGGGTATTCAACGGCTTGTATTTAATTTGGCCTACGAAAGATGTGGGCCAATTGGTGGTGTACAATACGCTGGCTGTTGGGTCGGCTATTTTAAACAGTTATTTTTGGAACACCCGTTGGACCTTTCGGGACCGGGTGCGTCATAAGGGGAGCGGAGCTTCTCGCCAAAGGGTGATGTTTTTAGTGCAGTCGGTTGGTAATATCGTGGTCAATGACCTTATTTTAGGGTTTATTGCTCCTGCTATTTTGCATCTCCATGCGATGCCGATATATATGGCCAACAACATTGCCAAGTTGTTGGCGATGTTCTTAGCCTCGTTGACCAGCTTTTTGATGATGAAATTAGTGGTCTTTATATAGGACTTACCGTTTTCATTGAGAAGTTTCGGCGTTACGGGTTCGGGCTAGGCTATGCTCTTTTAACCTAATGGGGCGTGGTTTTTTGTCGTTCTGGCCTTTATCACCATTGGGATCGCCCAGAGATTGAGAAGCTCTGGGCGGAGCACACGACGCTCAAAAGCCCACTATATAACTATATAAAGGATCTTGTTTCATCGCTGGATCTGGCTGAGGCCGAAGAAAAGAAAACAGCTGAGGCCGAAGAAAAGAAAACAAAAGAAGAGGTCGTCATGGGCGTACCACCAACGGCATTTGGTGGGCGATGTGTCGACGTCGGGCACCCGATGCCAGTGCTGGGAGCCATCGTCCAGGCGATTGGCACTGGACGACCCAGCAGCGCTACACTGTAGAATATCAAGGGATGCCAGTCCGCTAGGCGGCGTTGCTCGACTCGATGGGAAAGGCAGATCTGACCACCGGGACAGTATCGATCGACCGCAATGTTCGTCAAAAATGACCACAAATCTAAGCACTGTGATGCTGGCGAGGGTGGTTGTGTTCTGTGCCACCACGAATAAGTTTTGGGGCCAAAGTGTCTAAGATCCTAGATGCCAGCCTATCCCCCTGAACTGACGCAAACACTCTTGGCCTACGGCTAGGCGGTGCTTCGATGGACGTTGGATGAGATGAGCCTGGCCTATCGCGACGGTCTCCTTTTTGTGTCGGTAGCTCCGCTGGACCAACCCCGGTTCATCTCCGCTTTTCACCCAAGGTACATAGGCCATACGCTCAACATCCCGCAGCGGTCTCCCCAGACGATGCGATGGGATCGACCAGGGGGAGTGGATGTGGGTGCGAATGGACCCGACATGCCTTCCCAATGCTTCTTCGCATCCAGCAATGCCTGGTGGCCGGGTAAAGACCAGCATCGCTCAGTTGGAAAACGAATGATCCGCCTTCGAAGGGGCGCCGACCGTGCGTATCCATGATCGACAATTCGTAGAATGCCCGGAGATCCGACGATTGCCAGCAGAACCTCGTCGCTGAAGGCTCGGGACATGCGTCGCCATCGTCATCAGCACTCGGTATCTTGGCTGAACCGGCTTTTCGAGGCACGTTTCAACGCGCCGGGTCTTCTTAGACCCGATCTTTTCTTATCCTCCCGACCAGATCGGGTGACGCCAGTCAGAGTGCGACTGGGGATCACTGGACGTGCTGTTGTGAATCGCAAGTTTCTGTTGCGTTAAACCACTGGACCAGCTTTGGTGACTCAGTGAGTTCTTAGGCCCGCCCATTTGAACGGGGTTGATATCGGGCTTAGGCCAACAGTCGCCTCAAAGTAGGGAATGAAACGAAGGAGCCGACGATATAGATGGAGTAACAGGGCACGGGACGGAGGCGAAACAAAATGACGAGGTGGTTAGGGCTTTGTGGGCTTCTGGCGATCTTGACGGCCGTCCTATCCGGATGTGGCAACCCGCACGCCATCGGCAACATGCCGACTTCGGTTCGAAGGGTGTTAGACACCTCAACCCTGGCAGGTATCAACATTGCCACGGCGATGCTGGACGTCACCGGCAATCGTGAGGATATCGGCAAGGGGCAGTTGCCCGGGTATTTCACCGAGGGTCCAGCCGAAGCGTCTGGGGACTATTATGTACACTTCAATATTCCCGTCAATACAGCGGGCATCCAGCAAAGAATGGGATATCTTCCCCAGGAAGTCGAGTCTCTGACCATCGTCGGTGACGTGTACATGGAAGTGGACCCGCTGCCTAACGAAGCTTATGATCGTTTGTATTTCAACCCATCTACCCAACTGGCGTCATTTGACTTTAAAATTCTGACCAACGGTGCCGTGATGGATCAATCGTGGGACGCCGTATTGGTTAACAGTTAGCCTGATTAGAGGTCACGGCGAAAATCCGTGCCATCGGTCTCGCAATGCTAGACGCGCGGAAAAATGCAAGAGATAAAAATGAAAAATGAAAAATGAAAAATGAAAAGATAAAAAGTGGAAAACCGAGAGAATCGCAAAAAAACGCTCCCAGGTTGCGCGGGGAGCTATGCAATTTCGGAACGGAAATATGACGGCGCACTCTCGCCGGTTTTTTATAGGAGCCTAGACAGTCGAGGTTCACTTCGGGCTTTCTACGGATTGTCATCGAATTTTTGCTTGGCCATCGGTATTTGCCTCGATGGCCTATTCTAGGCGTTCGCTGCACTGCACATCGATCATGACAAGACTAGGTCCAC
>JAMCVM010000203.1 GCA_023475835.1 Bacillota bacterium
TCCGTGCGCAGGCGGGACGAGACAACACGTTAGACGAAAATACTCCCTTGATGAGTCCATCGTGGACTTTCAAAGGCCAAATCAAGGTCGGGGCTCGCGATTTCGCCGCCACCACCACTACGCTCACCGGGTCTATCCTTAAGACTGCCAATACCACCCACAAGCGAGCGTGTCCCGGCTGGCTTTACATGAAACTCCCACGGCAACCGTGACATCCTCCTCGTCCAACACGACCTACGAGGATGCATCAGCCCTCGTATTAGGTTACCCCCAGAGGTCGCTACAGAGCGCGAAGCTCGCCATTTTCAACCAATTCTCTAGGGGGATCTTGTGCTATGAACGAGCGGGTTGAGAACGTCGGTTTTCTACCCTATTGACTTCTCTCACCGGTGCCGGCAACCACTGGGAGAAATCCACGTCAGGAAGCACCCGCCGCAACTTCTCGATATCATCCCGATAATACTGGTCCAAGTACTTCCGGTCTTCTTCGGCAATGGTCATTTTACCTAAGTTCAAATGATCCACAGACTGCCGCAAGCGAGCACGCCAGCGCGCTGGCAACCAACGCCGAATCCAGGCAAGCCAGGCATTGGGTCGATTGAGCCAGCGATGCACGAAGGGAATCCTCGGCAATCCGCCCACATTCACTTGGCTAAAGAAGGGAGCGTAGTCTGGACTGGCTCCAATGAACTGACAAATGGAGCGAAAGGTTGTTTCCGGATGGTCGCGAAGCTCTTCATACAGCCACACGCCAACATGATCGCGGCCAAAGGCCGAGATATAAGCCTCCACGGCGTCCGCGTAGCGACCACGCGCCTTATGCGCCCAGATTCTTCGCCATCCGCGACGAATCCGATCCTCCTCGGCTTCCAAAGCTTGGCGAAAACTCAAGGTTTCTCGACCGTCACGTACTAAATGGACATATTCCGAAAAGGCTCGGGTCGTTGGATGGCGCAACAAAATCACAATTTTGACATCCGGTAGCGCCTCCTTCATCCGTTCAATCGATTCAGGATACAAATCTAAATACGACGGGGATGCTTCTCCGCGAACGGCAAATTCCTCAGATCCCTCAAATAGGCGACCATACGCGTCCCAAGTGGTCACCAGGGGCTGGTTGAAACGATCATCTCCAGGCCCAGAATAGGTCGGTTGCAGACCAGAAAAAAAGTGAGGTTCCTTTACCGGCGACATAAACACTTCAGGGTGTTGATTCAACCAATGATAAAGCGCAGTGGTACCCGATTTAGCAGCACCAACGACAATAAATGTCGGCAAAACTGTTGGGCGACTAGACATCGTCGACCCCTCCTTCAACCACGCGTCTTCGCGCAAAATTTAGGTGAGCTTAGCGGGCAATCCAAACAGTGGCACCATCGCCACATACCCGGCGTCGCCGGTATTGCCTGACAGGGCCAGGGTATGGTCATACACTACCGGCCCGTACGTGTTGACAAAGTCGGCAATGTTTTCCTTCGCCACAATTTGGCCTTTAGCCGAAATTGCAAACAAAGTCCCGGATTTGGTCAGCACATAGACCCGGTGATCCAATACGGCCGGCGGTCTCGTGACCGGTGATCCCGTGGCCACCGACCACAACACGTGCCCCGTCTCGATGGACAAACAGACCACCCGCCCATTAATCCCATTGCCCACGTAGACTCGATTGCCAACCACGGTCGGCGTACCGGTAGCCTTAAACGTCGGAGCAACCCCGCGGGCGATGATTTTAGACCACAGAATATGGCCTGTCTTGGGACTCAGTGCAAAGATCTCAGCTTGATGGTCGGGAGAAGTCGGCGCCAAATTGGCCGACCCAGTCAAGGCCGCGGTAATCAGTCGCGAGGGAGTGACCGCTATGGCGGTATCGTCCACCCCCTCCAGGGCATGGACAATAGGCTGCTGCCACAGCACACGGTGC
The DNA here is from genome assembly GCA_023475835.1 of Bacillota bacterium. Lineage (GTDB taxonomy): Bacteria > Bacillota > Sulfobacillia > Sulfobacillales > Sulfobacillaceae > JAMCVM01. Next base: position 1,922 of record JAMCVM010000203.1, read on the forward strand.
GTCGTTAAGTTCACCGCCACCACCCCGAGTGGACCAGCTCCTCCCATATAGGCCACATTACCCAAGATTCGAGGGCTGGAGCGACTAACGTAGTGTCCGATATTCACGGACCAAAGCGGCTGACCCGTGATCAAATTAATGGCGTAAAGCCGCCGATTGCCGCTGGCTAAGTAAACCGTATTCCCCGCCACCGTAGGTGGCGCTTGGTCTGCTCCCGAAGTAGAAAACGTCCACAACCTCTTACCGGTCGTAGCATTAAAGGCATAAAGTCCGCTTGGTCCCACCCCACGCACCATTCCCGGCGTCGTCGCTGGGGCTAGCGAAGGGCGTTGGAAAGCCGCATTGCCCACACCCACCAACAAGACATTTTGGGCAACTATCGGCTGAGCAAATACGCTATTAGGCAAGGTGACCGACCAATTTACGGATCCGGTTGCCGGATTCATCGCCCAGACTTCCCCGGGATGGGCTTGATTCCGAGGTCCACTCACAAATCCGCCAGCCACGTACAGTTCATTCCCCACCAGCACGGGGATACTATTGACGAGAGCGGGAACATTGACTAAATACTTGGGACCATCGGCGAGGGATACTTGACCTACGACTGGATTATTATCTTGACTGTCATCATCCATCGGCCACGCATCCACAGTAGGTCCAAGGTCTTGAGCCACATCAACATACGTAACCACCTTGGTTACGGCCGTCGCCGCAGGACTTGTCCGCCCGTTAAGGCTCCACACTCCCGCAGCCATGACCCCAATCACGGCCAACGCACTGACCCATTTCCACCTCAGACCCAACCCCTCCTCACCTTTTTCTACGACCTCTCTTTTTTATCATACTGGAACTTTGGCGAAAACGTTCTGAACTGTTGCTGAAGGTTATCACACCGAGCCTCAGACTTCCCCGATCGGTATGCTTTTTGACGCCTAAAACACACTAACATATTACATTTCGCTAATAACCAACGGCGACCAAAATCGGCCAAGGTTGTGGATACATACTTTAGGAAACGCTCTATCAAATCGGGATTAATCAGGCCTTGACCCGTATTTGCCGGAATTATCCATTCTTCGGGACAAAACATCTCAGAGACCCAGCAGGATATTGCCGACGGATCGCGAATCCTTCTCGCCACGCGCATCCTGAGGAGGTTAATGGTATGCCCACACGGGTGCCTGGCACCTTACCTACGGTGACCCTGATGGGTCCTGGAACCCGATGGATTTCTACCACCTGTCGGCTGGTCCCTGGGCAGGAGGAAACCTACGTCTATATTGGCGACGCTCTGTTTGCCATTTTGCCCGAGAGGGATGCCTATTCGGCAAAGTATTGATGTAGACGCCTCGCCTAACAGGGTGATGATCGACTTCTCAGGATTAGTACAGGCCCGCATGACGCGATAGCCAATCGCAATGACGATATCGGACGATTTTTTACCGGTTTTTTAGGATGCTTGGCCCAAAATCGCCTAAAATCACCTCGTGCGCCCTCATTTGACGGAAAGTCAGACGGTCTCTAAGGATGGCATGGTGGGCTGGCCGTGCAACTCCTATTCCGCATGGGCCGCCCGCGTCAGCCCTGGATTGAGACCTTTGACGGTGCGAGCCTCAACGGCTGAATGTTCCGCGACCAAATGTCGAATTAGCGAGCGGCAGTATCTTCGTTCTGGCAAGCGTGATCAAAGCAACGGGTGCGGCATTCCGCCTAGTCCTCATGAAGGCCGTGGTCTCTCAGCCGAGAGCGTATTCGAACGGAACCCGAATGAAGAAAACGGTCATGATAACCGTAACACGGTGAGGTCAACGGCCTAACGATTATTTTTTCTGCCGTAAGATGTCGTATTGTCTTGTCACCGAGTCTTCGTATGGCACTATTCCCAACGCGACGTCTGAGTACCCATTTCGAACTTGGGCCGTAGCGCGTCCTCGGTGTCATCTTCCCACCGGTACCCGGATTAAAGAAACAGACAGGCTAACGGCCACAGCGCGAGAGCGCTAGGCTTCGAGGTAGGTGAGACGTTAAGGATGGGTGAGCAAAAGGGTAATCACGCCGAGAATCAGGACGACCAGCGTACCCCAATACCAGTATTGTAAAGCGTTGAGTTTGTGATCGAACTTCGTATCGAGAGCCCGAATCTCTTGATTGAGTTCTTGACGAACCCGTCCTATTTCTTCACGAACTCCCACAAGCTCTTGCCGCAAGGCATCCGTCGTCCGCTGTTGTTCACGACTCACCTGATCAATTTTGTCATCCAATCGATTGATCGCCTGCAAGAGATAAAATCCCCAATGGTCCGGAAAATCTTGGGTCGTCGGCGGCGTGGGGGGGAGGTCTGGCATCGGGCCGTCTCCTTTCATGAGATATACCCCTTTGTTGTTGAGTATAGCATGGGAGGCTCAAAAGGCAACGCAGGGGAGGGAGTAGCGGGCCATTGGTGTCAACTTAACAATCGCCGAATGCACTCAATTATCGGGATAACACGATAACAACTGGGGCCATTGAGGCTTTCGCGATGAGCGGGGAGGCGGTGTGGATCGTGACGTGCTCAACGCACGGAAAGTAGTAGGGTCTCCCGCGAGACTTCGCAGCCGGTGAAACTCGACGGAGCCTCCAGAGGCACGGGGCATTCCTCCGGCGAACATTTTGATTAGACCGAATATTGCGCCGCATGGCATGGTGGCTGATAGAGTGTGCAGCCGATCGTTCCCTTTAACCGATCCTCCTAAAGGGAACGGCGACATTTATGGAAAACCTGATTGGCCCGCGGTGCGAGCTTTCGGGGGTAGCTACGATTCAGTCGAAGGGGCGTGACGTGCCGCCGAAGCTCGTCGATGAACGCCCAAAACGCCTGAGTACGGGCAGCGGGATCCTCCGCCAAGACGATCATCACCCACCGATCCTTCCAAGGCCCAACGCCCACGCTGGGGTTGACTTTATATTGCTCGTCCTGGTAATCCTTGGGCTGCTCGGCTGGCTGAGCAGCCCACAAGGCCTAAGCTTCCGTTTCGGCCAGCGGATACCGATTGCCGAGGCGGACGGTGGCCTGATGTTCCTGATGAATCGCAGTCGGTAAAATACCCGCAAAGTTGGAACTCTCCAACCGATTTTGAGGACGTCAAAGCAGCTTTCCATACCCCATCGGCTGTGAGACACCGCTCCCGCCATAGAATAGGGCAACGCTTGCTCCAACGCGTTGGCGGTGAGAATTTGTAACTATTTAGGTATACCAATCGCAATGGTTGGGCTCCTGTAAGCGGTACGAAATTTTCGGTACGTCTAG
>JAMCVM010000069.1 GCA_023475835.1 Bacillota bacterium
TAGAGATTGTGCGATCGATTCAGCGGGAGCGACAATTAACCACGGTACTCATTACCCACGACATGGGGGTTGTGGCCGAACTGGCGGATCGGGTGGTGGTGCTTTATGCGGGTCGGGTCGTCGAAGAGGCGTCGACCGCCGAGTTGCTTCGCCACCCCCGCCATCCCTATACCCGCGCTTTGATTCAGGCCATCCCGCGTTTGACCGGAGATCCCGGCGATGCCAAGGCGCTGGAAGGCCAGCCGCCCTCATTAGCTTCGGTGCCGAATCAAGGCTGTGTTTTTCGCGAGCGCTGTCCCTACCGGATGGACGTGTGCGAAACTATTTTGCCCAGTTTTCGGTTCGACGGCGATGGCGAGCATCGATTTGCCTGCCATTACGAGGAGGCGCGCCATGATTGAAGTCAAAGAGATTACGAAAATCTATGCGGCCACCGGCGGCATGCTCGGGCAAAAACCGGTGAAGGCGCTTCGCGGAGTGAGTCTGACGCTGGCCGATGGGGAGGCAATTTCTCTCATTGGCGAGTCGGGCTGTGGCAAGACCACGCTGGGCCGCATCATGGCCGGGCTGGAGGCGTCTACCAGTGGGGACCTAGTGTTCGACGGGACGGCCTTAAGTACCCTCTCACCGCGGGAACGACACGCCAAATTTCAACAGGTACAATTGATTCAGCAAGATCCCTATGGAGCGCTTAACCCAGCGCGGCCATTGGGGGAAGCCTTGGCGGACCCATTGCGCTTGCAAGCCAAGAGGCTGGGTAAGGATGCGTCCTGGGTGCAAATGCGTGCTAAAGAGTTGTTGCAACTGGTAGGATTGGATCCGGCGAATACCCTTTATAAGTATCCGCACAACCTCTCAGGTGGTCAGCGTCAACGTTTTGTCATTGCCAGGGCGCTGACGGTGGAGCCCAAAGTTTTGGTGGCCGACGAAGCTGTCTCCATGATTGATGTCTCGCTTCGATTGGGTATTTTGAGCTTGCTTAGTGATCTCAGAAGTCGGTTGGGCATCTCCGTGGTCTTTATTACCCATGATGTGGCTGCCGCTCGTTACGTTGCTCCAAAAGGGACGGTCTGTGTGATCTATCGGGGTGAAATTGTGGAGTATGGCGCGACCGATGCCATTATTGCTTCGCCGGTGCACCCCTATACCCAGGCCCTTTTAAGTGCGATGCCAGTACTCCGTGGCCTCGAGGAGCCGGGACCGGATCGATATATTCCTGCCCAAGACTTGGACCTTCGCCTGGACGATGAAGGCGGTTGTCTTTTCCGGGCGCGTTGTCGGTTTGCTACCGACCGCTGTGCTCAGGAACATCCACCACTCCTGACGGTGGATGAAGGCAGGCGTCTTCATGCCTGCTTCTATCCCGAAGCGCGGCACGTGGTGGCAGTACCGATAGAAGGCGCATCATTATAGGAGGTCCGATGAACGATAAACTATCGCAACTCAATACGGAGCAATTAAATCTGGCGATCCCTGCTTTGGAGAGCTTGGAGACGCTGACCATGGTCGAGGTGATCAATCGGGAAGATCAGGGAGTGGCCATGGCGGTCCAGTCCGCGCTCGCTGACGTGGCTAAGGCCATCGACTTGGCGAGTGGAGCGATGGCCTTAGGCGGGCGCATGTTTTATGTGGGGGCGGGGACCAGTGGGCGCTTAGGGTTTTTGGACGCCGTCGAGTGTCCTCCGACCTTTAACGTTGATCCGACTTCGGTGCAGGCGGTTTTGGCCGGTGGGGACGATGCGTTTAAATGGGCGCGGGAGGGTGTGGAAGATTCGGAGGCCGAGGGTGCTGAGGATCTGGCCCGGCATGGGCTCAGACCTGAAGATGTGGTGGTGGGATTGGCGGCAAGCGGACGCACGCCATACGTGATGGGGGCTCTCGGCTATGCCCGCCACTTGGGTGCGATTACGATTTCGATTAGTTGCAATCCCGAGCCCGAGGTGGCCCTGTATTCTGATGTCACGATTGCAGTCGACACCGGACCCGAAGTAATCTTAGGGTCGACCCGAATGAAGGCGGGAACGGCGCAAAAGCTCGTATTGAATATGCTGTCGACCGGCATCATGGTGCGGTTGGGCAAGACCTATAAGAATTTGATGGTCGACATGCGTGCCACGAATAAGAAGCTGGTCGAACGAGTCCGCAGGATTGTGATGGTAGCCGCAGACGTCGATTACGCCGAAGCCACTAGCCGGTTAAATGCAGCCGAAGGGGAAGCCAAAATCGCTATCTTAATGACGCGGCGAAGCCTTTCCTTGGACGAGGCGCGCGATCAATTAAAGACGGCAGGCGGCCATTTGGATCGCGCTCTGAGCTTTGCCCAAGAGATGAACGGGTAGGTCTCGGCCGCGCTTCTTTCGCGGGTTCTTTCGGTGCTTTGTTCCTTGAACTGAGTGAACGGTGCATCGGACTCTGTGGGCATATTCTACGACGATGGTGGGATCAGAAGAACAATCCGCCGGGTCGCCTCGATTTGAGGCACCGGCGGATTGTTTTAAGGCGGTTGGCTCGTCTCACACGATGATGTCTCCCGCGGCTATCCTGCCAGTGGTGAACTGGCTTTCGTACAATTCGGCGTAGAATCCTCCGGCTGCTAGCAAGGATTCATGGGTTCCTTGTTCGACTACCCGCCCGTGGTTCATCACTAAGATGATCGAGGCCTCGCGAATGGTGGAGAGGCGATGAGCGATGACAAAGCTCGTTCGCCCCTTCATCAAGTTTTGCATCGCGTTTTGGATGTGGATTTCGGTGCGGGTATCGACGCTACTAGTGGCCTCGTCGAGGATTAACATCGGCGGATCGGCCAAAATGGCTCGAGCAATCGTCAACAGTTGCCGCTGGCCTTGGGAAATATTCGAGGCCTCCTCGTTGAGCACGGTATCATAACCTTCAGGCAGCGTGCGAATAAAGTGGTCGGCGAAAGCGGCTTTGGCGGCATCGACAATCTCCGCAGGGCTGGCGCCGGTTCTGCCATAGCCAATGTTCTCGGCCACTGTGCCGTTAAAGAGCCAGGTGTCTTGCAGAACCATGCCAAACAGATGGCGCAAATCTTTGCGCGTAAAGCGCGAGATGTTGTAGCCGTCGACGGTAATCTGACCCTGGTCGACATCGTAAAAGCGCATCAGTAAATTGACCAAGGTGGTTTTGCCCGCGCCTGTCGGCCCGACAATAGCCACGGTTTCTCCACTTTTAACGTCGATGTTCATATCGGTAATCAAGGGCTTTTCGGGCGTATAGCCAAAGGATACGTGGTCAAATGTGACATCGCCTTTGGGTGAGGGCAGATGAAGGGGGTTGGCTTGGTCTGGAGCCTCCTCTGTGGCATCTAAGAGTTCAAAGACGCGTTCTGCCGAAGCCAACGCCGATTGGATATTGTTGGAGATGCTAGCCATTTGAGTAATCGGCTGAGAGAATTGGCGGGCGTATTGAATGAACGCCTGAATGTCTCCAATTTGGATAGAACCCCGGATGACTAACACACCGCCAATCACACTGACTAAGACATAACCAATGTTCCCAATAAAGCCCATCAGAGGCATGATGATCCCGGTGACGAACTGGGCCTTCCAACTCGATTCATAAAGGCGCTCGTTGATTTCGTTAAAAGTGGAAAGCGAGTATTCTTCCCGGCCAAAGGCTTTGACAATCGAGTGGCCCGTGTACATCTCTTCGATATGGCCATTGATTTCGCCTAGACGCTGTTGGCGGCGAAGGAAGTGGGCTTGCGCTTGTTTAGCGATAGTGCGGGTAACCACAAAGCTGAGGGGGAGGGTCAAGGCAATGACCACCGTCATAATCCAACTAATGCTCAGCATCATGACGATGACCCCTAAGAAGGTGACTACTGAAGTGATGGCTTGGGTCAAACTTTGCTGCAAAGTGCTAGAAATATTATCGAAGTCGTTGACGAACCGACTCAAAATTTCCCCGTGCGGATGAGAGTCAAAATAACTGACCGGGAGCCGGGTCATCTTGTCCATCACTTGGAGCCGCAGCGTGTACACGGTGCGCTGCGCCACTCCGGCCATTACAAATTGTTGCAGATAACCGAAAAGCGAACTTAACACATACACGCCGCCCAAAAGGAGTAAGAGCTGCATGATTCGCGTAAAATCTACGCCACCGCCGGGAACGTGGTGCAGTTTTTGTATTATGCCGTCGAATAGGTCAGTGGTAATGTGGCCTAAAATCTTGGGACTCCAAATCGTAAAAATCGTACTGAGCACCGCGGCCAAAAATACGACTAATAATTTCAGCCAGTGCGGCCGAAAATAGCTTAAAAGCCGCATTAATGTGCTCCTGGCGTTTTTGGGTTTTTCCACGGGCATCGCCATCCCCATGGGCCCTCCACCGCCAAATCCTCCAGGGCGTCCTACAGGCGGACGATTTGCACCCACCGTGGACTCATTCTTCGTGTTCTCACTCATGCGATTTCGTCCTCCGATAGCTGGGAGACCACGATTTCCCGATAGACATCAGAAGTTTCCAATAATTGTCGATGGGTTCCACTGGCTACAATACGGCCCTCATCCATCACTAGAATGAGGTCTGCATCTATGACCGTACTCACTCGCTGCGCCACGATCAGAACTGCAGCCTCAGTAATCTCCGGGCGTAGGGCCTGACGCAAATTAGCGTCCGTTTTGTAGTCTAGAGCGGAAAAGCTGTCGTCAAACAAATAGAACTCGGGTTTGCGGGCAATCGCCCGAGCAATCGAAAGGCGCTGTTTTTGCCCGCCCGAAAGATTCGAACCGCCCTGAGCGATGAACGCATCAAATCCGTCCTTAAGGTCTAAAATGAATTCGGTGGCCTGCGCGACGTCGGCGGCGTGTCGGACCTCTTCCATGCTCGCCCCTGGACGCCCGACTCGGATATTATCGGCCACGGTGCCACTGAATAGGACGGCACGCCCTGGGACATAGCCGATCTTTTGGCGCAGTGTCTTCTGGTCCATTTGTCGAATGTCGACCCCGTCGATTAAAATTTGGCCTTCGCTCACGTCATAAAATCGAGGGATGAGGCTTAAGACGGTAGATTTTCCAGCGCCAGTGCCCCCGATGATGGCGGTGACTTGACCGCGACGGACATGAAAGGAAATATTAGAGATCACTGATTCTTCGGCACCGGGATAGGTGAAATTGACGTTTCTAAACTCCAAGCCTGCATCGCTCGAGGACGGGGGCGTTGGAGCCTCAGGGTCGTGAATGTCTGGAGCCAAATCTAAGACTTGATTAATTCGGGATGCGGAGGCTTGACCCCGAGGGATCATAAACGACATCATGGCGACCATCATCACTGAGAACATGATCTGCATGACATATTGAATAAAAGCCATTAACTTCCCGATCTCGAGCGTCCCCCCATTAATGGCGAAAGCTCCATACCAGACCACCGCCAAGGTAGCCAGGTTGACGATGCCCGTAGCTACCGGCCCCAATGCGGCCATGCGCTGAAAGACGACGATCGAAGTGTTGGTTAAGTCGACATTGGACTCATCGAAGCGCTGCAACTCATAATCGGTGCGGTCAAACGAACGGATCACCCGGGTGCCGGTCAAATATTCGCGAAGCACCCGATTTAAGCGATCGAGTTTGATTTGGATGAGGCGGAAGAGACGGAGTCCCCGTCCCAAGATCGCCCAGACCGCCAGGGCTAAGATGGGGATGAGGAACAAAAAGATCCAGGCCAAGTGAATGTCGGTGTACATTGCCATAATGATGCCACCGATCGAGGTTAATGGGGCCAAAATCATAATCCTAAGCATCATGTTCATCAGTTGCTGTACTTGCATCACATCATTGGTGGTACGGACAATCAACGATGAGGTGCCAATCTGATCAAATTCATTTAAGCTGTATTGCTCAACGTGAGAAAACAGCTTCTCGCGGACTAACTTGCCAAATCCGGCAGCCGCTTGAGAGGAATACAGGCTGGCAGCGACGGAACAGATGCTCCCAACCACAGAGACCAAAAGCATCACCACACCGATGCGAAGAATGTAATGAACATGCCCAGTGATGACCCCGTTATCGACAATGTCGGACATCAGATTCGGTAGATAGAGCGTCGACAAGGTCTGTAGAAACGTTAGGATCAGTCCTAATATCACGAAGGTGCGATAGGGCCGAAGAAATGTGAACAGCTTAAGCATTTCGTCTCCTTTAAGATCAGCGTGATGTTGCTCTAGGCCGCCACAAGCGTCATTGGACAGGGCGTGGGTCTCGGTCCTCGGACCTAAAAAGCAGCGATTGGAGAACGGGTCTAAGCTGGCGTCCTCCGCTCTATATCCACTGGAATCTCTGTAACTTGCTTAAATGATACCATGGTTCAGTCTAGTCTGTGCGGATCTTTCCTAAACGGTTGACGCCGGGTGGGATCTCACGGTGGACAGCGCTGGTTAATCGTTTCGACCGGGCAGGAGGCGATTCGGGCGATGTCGAAGAGGGTGGGTGCCGGGGTCTTATAGAGGCACGGCGAGAGAGAACCGGAGAGGGAGTAGCATCAGGTGGCAGACCGTAAGGGTTGGAGTCTAGACGACATTTATCAGATGCGATGGCTGCATTCGGTCGCCCTGTCAGCCGATGGCAGCCGGGCCGCATTGGTAGTTCGTTCGTTTGTTCGAGGGCAATCGGAATTCGTGCAAAAGCTGTGGTCGGTCGGACTTGACGGTTCCCATCCCGTGCACCAATTGACACGAGGCAGCGGGGCCGACCTAAGTCCTAAATGGTCGCCCGATGGCCGCTATTTAGCTTTTTTGTCGTCCCGATCAGATGACCTGGAGTGGGAAAAAACGGGGCGTCCGTTGGATTCTGAGGCTGACGCGAGTCCGCCGGAACATCAAGCACAAATCTGGATGTTGGACGTTAGCATAGGCGGCGAGGCATGTCAGCTCACCCATCAAGAGGAAGGGATCGAGGCGTTCGATTGGGCCCCCGATTCAAGGGCCGTGGTCTTTGCCGCGAGAACGCCTTCCAATGAAGAGCGTCAATACCTTAAGGGCATTCGCGATAAGAAAGACCCGCGACCTTGGGTGTTGACTCGAACCCAGCACAAATACGATGGACAAGGTTATTTAGACAACGTGTTGACCCATCTATATCGCTTGGACGTCCCGAGCCGAGCCGTGGTCGCGTTGACTTCGGGTCCTGCCAGCGAAACCCATCCCCAGTGGTCGCCCGATGGGCAATGGATTGGGTTTTTGTCCAACCGGACTGGAGATCCTGATCAAAATCAACGGACCGATTTATATCTCATACGCCCCGATGGCAGTGAAATCCGGCGGATGACCCAAGGCGATCTTCGCATAGAGACGTTTGCCTTTGCTCCAGACCGCCAGCGGCTGTGGTTTTTGGCCAGTCCTTCGCCCGAAAACGCTTACATTTTTAACCGCCTCTATGAGCTGGATCTGGACCAAGGGCTTTTGGCCTCAGCATTTCCTGACGATATTGGCCGAGGATATCTTTCGGTGGGGGGCATCATTTCGGATGAGGTCCAGGGTCAAGATCGGGTGGCCCACGCTAGAGTGTACCCAAAGCCCATGGGGTCAACTCCAGTCAGACTGTTGAGCCCAGAACTGCCTGGACCTCTTTATGGTCCCCTTATCGCCGGCCCAGACCAGACGATCGTGCTCCGCGCCGATGCGTATGGGCAAACTCGCCTGATGGCGGTTGATCCCCGAGGCACCTACACCTGGTTAGCGCCTAAGGACGCCTTGGCCACCATCACCTCCGCCGCTGGCAATGCGGCGGGCCTGGTGGCGGTGTTGAACTGTCCCACGGTCGGGTCAGAACTCTATCGATGTTCCCCTTCCGGAGACCTGGTTGCGCTAACGGCGATGATGGCGCCTCTGACCCAATCTCGAGATCTGGCCGAAGTCTCTTGGAAACGCTTTAAGGGGAGCGATGGGCAAGAGCTGGCGGCTTTGGTCACCATCCCTCGCGGCTATGTTCCCGGCGATTCGCCCCTTCCGCTGATTGTGGCCATTCACGGCGGGCCGATGGCCTTTGATGCGCCGGAGTTGGACTTTGACACGCAATATTGGGCGGGATTGGGGTACGCAGTCCTGCAGGTGAATTATCGTGGATCGACGTCTTATGGGCAGGAGTTCTCGCAATGCATTCAAGGACGGTGGGGGCCGATAGAACATAGCGACCTGATGGCAGGGGTGGATCTTTTGATCAGAGAACGCCTAGTCGACCCTAACCGCCTCTATTGCACCGGCTTTTCCCAAGGGGGGGTTATGACCAATTGGGCGGTCGGGCATACGGATCGGTTTCAAGCCGCGGCGAGCGAACATGGACTCTGGGATTACGTTTCTGCTTTTGGGACAGATGATTGCCATGCCTGGTGGCAGGATGATCTGGGCGTGCCCTGGCAAAATTGGACCGGATATTTTCGCATGTCACCCATGTCGGCAGTCACCGCAATACGGACGCCGCTTCTAATCATGGCCGGGCAAAACGATTGGCGTTGTCCGCTGAGCCAAGCGGAAGAGATGTACCTGGCATTAAAAAAACGGGGAGTGGCGACCGAACTCGTCATTTATCCCAACGAGCACCATGCAATTTCCGGGCCAGAGCGGGCGATGGACAGACTGTTACGGATTGCCGACTGGTTTTCTCGCTATGGAGGCCCGCCGGTGGTGCCCGAGTCGTAACCTTCTTGCCGTCCTTAGCGTTACGGAAGATAGGCGCGTCAACGAGAGATTGGCTCTCCCCCCAGAGACCTCCCATCCGGGCCTTTCGTTGACAGAGCCCGTTGTTTGGTCTTCAGGGAGCATTCGCAGACACACGCGGTCCGAGACTGAAAAAGGGAAGCTGCACGGTTCATCGGAGGGTTACGTCGTATAAGTGAGATAGGGCCGCAGGCAACATTTGGAGCCTGGGTCGGTCTTCACCAAAAGGCCAGGGAGGTGTACTGAGAGGTTCCCTTCAGACGCACCTCCCCCGCGCTTTTGGTGGTTAGTGACCGATTAGGGCTGGGATTGATAGTATTGGCGCAAGATTTGCTCGGCCGGTTTCCCATAGATGTCAAAGCCGGTGTCCTCGGCCGCTTGGCCTAGGGGATAGAGGTGGGTGCGCCAATCCCACCAGAAAAATCCTTCAAACCATGGCTCGTTCCAAAAGGTCTCTAGCGCCGAATGATAAAAGGCCGCTTGTTCGTCATGGCTCACCGGCCACTCCTGATGCGAGAAGTCCCAGGGCATTTGGGCTGCGCCGCGAGCGCTGCGACAGCCAATTTCCATGAAGACCAGGGGTTTTTGAAAGCGCTCTGCAAGCCGTTCTAACCGGGGTTTCACCGTTTGCCAGCGCTCCGCCATCTCTTGCCATGTGGCCCCGGGGCGAGAAGCGACCGGATAATAGGCGCTGGTGCCAATCAGGTCTAATTCGGAAAACCAAGTGACCTGTTCCTCGGTCCCGTGGTTGGCGTTGTATACAATCGGCCCGTTGTAGCGTTCCCGGACATCCGCGATCACTTCCCGCCATTCCCTTTCCCGATGCTCTGTTTTGACCATTTCACACCCGATGCAAAACATATCCAGGGCAAAGTCATGGCTCAGTTCGGCGTAGTGGTTCATGAAGTTTCGATAGGAACGGAACCAGGCTTGCCAATAGTCGGTGCGGGCTCCCTCCTCGTCGGGGAATTGAATCAGGCCTCGCCAAAATCCATCTTTAGAGTTGACCACTGGCTTCAATAGAACTTTGAGGCCTAAGTTTCTCGCCAGTTGGATCACATGTTCGAGGTCGTGGTCTGTCACCGTATAGCCGTAATCAAATCCAATTTCTGTGGAAAATACGTGCTCTTGCCAGGTCCAAAAAGAGAGCGCAATCCACTCCGCACCAGTATCGCGCAGCGCTTTTAACGACGCTTCCGTGGCGGGGTTGCGGTAGTCGCCGTGGCGAGCGCCCCATCCAAAGGTCATTCCTTTTAGCATCATCCGTCTCCTTCGTCTCAACAAGAGGGTGTTTACTACGTCCAACCAAGCCCCAGAGGCCCTCACCGTGGAGGCCTAGTCACTGGCTTCCACGGTGTCGGGCGCCGACTTCTGAACGAGTTCGGCATAGTGTCCGTTTTGTTCCATGAGCTGTTGATGGTTGCCTTGCTCGACGATCTGGCCGTGGTCCATCACATAAATCCTATCCGCCTGGCGAATGGTGGATAAGCGATGAGCAATGACTAGTGTGGTTCGGCCTTCGGCAATTCGCGTTAATCCTTGCTGCAAAATCGTTTCCGTGTGCGAATCCAGGCTGGCCGTCGCTTCGTCGAGAATTAGAATTTTGGGATTGAGGCTTAGCGCTCGGGCAAAAGCCAGCAGTTGGCGTTGACCGAGTGATAGATTAGCGCCTTTGGCTGTCAGCCAGGCTTGATAGCCACCGGGCATGGCGCGAATGAATTCGTCGGCGCCAGCGATTTCGGCGGCCTCTTGCACTGCGCGGTCACTAATTTCCCGGCGGAAGAGGCGAAGATTGTCGGCCACGGTACCCGAGAATAAATTGACCTCTTGCTGGACGATGGCGATGGCTCGATGAAGATCGCGTTGGGAAAAGGACCGAATGTCGATGCCATCGATCGTAATCGAACCTTGGTTGACATCGTAAAATCGCGTCAAAAGCCCCATTAGCGTGCTCTTGCCAGCTCCTGTTTCGCCCACAAAGCCGACAAAAGAACGGGGAAGCACGGTGAAGTCAATATCGTTTAACACCGTTTTTTGCGGCGAATAGCCAAAGGACACGTGGTTAAAACGGACCTCGCCAGCTAACTCAAGTTGACCGTCCTCATGCCGCTGACGAAGCACCACTGGCTTTTCCGGTTCTTTGATTTCGTTTTCGGTGAGCAGCACGCCTCCGATGCGCTCGGCGGAGATCATCGACGATTGGAGCGTATTCCACTGCTGAGTTAACGAGTTAATCGGGCCGAAGAACTGGCGAATGTAGGAGGTAAAAGCATACAGCACGCCAATTTCAATGGTGTGGTGGACTACCGCCAGCCCACCTATCCACACCATGAGCGCTACCGACAGGTTGCCCAAGGCATCGAAGGTGCGGTTGAACAAAACCGACCAACGGTATTCAGTAATATTGCCTTTGGTATAGCGCTGATTAAGTTCCGTGTGACGGTCAAACTGCTTCGATTCTTGATGGAAAATTTGGGTAATGCGCATGCCTCCCAAATTTTCTGCGGTATACCCGATTAGACGAGAAAAGTGGGTGCGAGTGAATCGGTAACTTTCGCGCAGCTTCTTGCGAAAGAGTACCGAGATAATTACGATGACGGGAATTACAAGGAAGCTGAGCGCCGCCAGCTTCCAATCGAGGAGCAACATGGCGCCCATGACCAAGAGGATCGAGAGACCATCTTGGATCACACTTAATAGGAAGTTGGTAAAAAACATACTGACGTTGTTGGTGTCGCTCGACACGTTGGTAATTAAGCGACCGGTTTCGTGAGTATCGAAGAAGCGCATGGAGAGCGACTCAATATGGCGAAAAAGATCCACCCGAATCTGACGCACAATCCGTTGACCGATCCATTGGAGCCGGCGATTTTGCATGAAGTTGGCGAACAATCCCACGATGGTGATGATTAAGTACAGGCCACCGATGGTGATAATCGGGCCGAGGAGCGGATGGGAGACGATGAGATCCTTGTCGATAACAATCTTAATCAGCCAAGGCTGCACGACCTGGGTCAAGATATAGACGATGACCAAGGCCACAACGATGAGAAATTCTTTTAGATACGGCCGTGCATAGGCCACCAAATGACGCATGGCCGAGGCGCTGTCGCCCATGGCTACTTCTCGTTTAGCCTCCGATTCGGGGTTAACCATGTGAAGGCTCACCTCCTGCCTGAATGCGATAGAGGTTGGCGTAGATCCCGTTTTTGCGCAATAAGTCCTGGTGCAGTCCACTTTCTACGATGGCGCCTTTGTCCAACACAATGATCCAGTCTGCGTCGCGCAACGCCGACAGGCGGTGGGCGACAATGATCGTCGTTTTTTCTCCTCGCACTTGGCGCAGCACCTTTAGGATCTCCGTTTCCGTTCGGGTGTCGACCGCTGACAAGCTGTCGTCCAAGATTAACACTTTGGCCTGACTTTTAATTAATGCCCGAGCAATGGCGGCGCGCTGTCGTTGACCCCCTGAGAGCATGATCCCCCGCTCTCCTATCTCGGTATCAATCCCCTCGGGCATTGATTGAATAGTCTCCAAAATACGCGATTGGGAAGCGGCTCGCTCCACCGCTTCGGGTTCTACGGTAGGCTGAGAAAAGGCAATGTTTTGGCCAATGGTCGTAGAAAAAAGAAACCCATCTTGGGGCACGTAGGCAATCAGTTCGCGCAGATCGCTAAGCCGCATGTCGCGGATGTCTGTTCCGTCAAAGAACACGGTATTGGCCGGCGGGTCGTAGTCGCGCAGGATGAGGTTCAAAAGCGTGGTTTTTCCCGATCCGGTGCGACCAACGATGCCAAGGGTCGAACCCTTGGGGATGGTGATGCTGACGTGGTCGAGGACCTTGGGTGTCGAGCCGGGGTATTCAAAAGAAAGGTCGCGAATGCTGATTTCACCCGACCAGTTCTTTTCGACGGGATGTTCGGGATCGGTAATATCGGGTTCGACGGCCAGCAATACTTGAATCCGCATTAACGAGGCGGACGCATTTTGAAACATGTTAATAACGAAGCCAAATTGCAAGAGCGGTTGAACCAACATGCTCAGATAGGCGGTAAAGGCCACGAAGGAGCCCAGCGAAATATGATGATGGATGACGAGATCGCCCCCGTAGACCAAACCGACCACGAAGCTAATCCCGCTCAACAGAGGCAAGACGGCTTGGAACACCGTATTTAACTGAACCAGATGCATCTGGCGATCGACAATGTCTTCCACCAGGATGCGGAACCGTTCTAGTTCCACTGGCTCATTTGAAGTGGCCTTAATCAATTGCATGGCTTGAAAGCTTTCTTCAGCAAGTTCGGACATATTGGATAATGCCTCTTGAACTCGCCGGGAACGCATGCGCACCTGCGGTCCGACAACGACAATGACCAAGGGAATCAAAAGAATGGGAATTAAGCTGACCAAGGTTAAGCCGAGGTTGATGGTCCGGATGGTCATGTAAAGCGTGGCGGCGAATAAAAACAGCGCCTGGGTAACTTGGTTCATGCCTTGGGACATCGCTTGGCGGACTACCGTGACATCGTTTAACGTGTGATTCAACAGGTCGCCCACACTGTGCATTTGAAAATAGCGAGAACTTAGCGTTTCCCAATGAGCAAACAAGGTTTGGCGTAGTTCGAATTCTAGCGTGCGCCCTAGTCGCCCGATTTGTAGCTGCCCAAATCCGAACGCGACGACGTACGCCGCCGCCACCATCGCCACGTCAAGAGCGAAGAAAAGCACGACGTGTTCGGTAGCATGTCCTGCCTTCAGGCGATTGATGAATTTTCCCAGAATGTCTGGAATTTGGACCTGAAAGAACTCAGCGACACCAATGGCTAAAATTGCGATTAAATAATACCATTTGCGGCTGAGCGCAAACGAACGCATTATCTCCTTGGGACTCATAGTTCACCTCGATCGGGGTGGCCGGATGGTCCCGGCCGACTTTATCCTCAAGAGAAATAGCCAAGGCCGTGCCATGGCTATTTCGACATGTCGATAACTTTGCTAATCTTACACCATAAATCATGAAACGGATCGAGGAGATGGACGGTAATTTTGAGATCCGAATCGACCCAGAAAATGTGTGGGTGCGTTTCAATTGAGCGCTGCTCGTTTAAGGGGAAGCGCCGGGGCAGGCGTGAACGACGGACGCGGCAGGAGACCACCCTGTTGTAGCCACGGGGGCCAAAATTTGCATAGAAATTAACATGACGGTATGAATAGTCATGGTATCATAGAGTGAAGTTAACGCAGGAAGGGGACCCACGATGCGCATCCGGGGCGCTGTGATTCAAGACGTGGAAGCCATTCATCGCCTCATCCAAGTCAATGCTCAACGAGGGCTGTTGTTGCCTCGTGGCCAAAATTCTTTATATGAAAATCTACAAAGCCTTATTTTAGCTGAGGACGAATCGACGGGGGAGCTTTTGGGCGTAGCCGCTTTGCACATTTTGTGGAGTGATTTAGCGGAAGTCCGGTCTTTGGCGGTGGATGACCACGCCAAAGGATTGGGAGTGGGCAGACAATTGGTCCATGAGGTCGTTCGTCGGGCCGCGGAACTTGGTATCGAGAAGGTATTGTCACTGACCCTACAGGTGGAATTTTTCAGGAAATGCGGATTTGAGGTGGTCGATAAAATCCAATTTCCGCGAAAAGTGTGGAAAGACTGCTTAGGCTGTCCCAAGTTGCAAGCTTGTGATGAGGTCGCCATGCAAATCAACGCCATCGAAGCCATGGGGTTAGGTGAAGCTTCCGTGCCCGAGCGCTGGGCATCGGGCTTAAGCGATGCTGCGTCCCTGGCTTGAGCGGATGCCAACCGCCATCGCTTTGGGACCTAGAGGCGAAAAATGGGGATGGGTTTGGGTCGGGCGGTTGCGACCGCCGCGCTCGGGGTCGAAGGATGCGGCGTAAGGTGGGATACGCTATGATAAACAAAACGTTGACCGAAGGGAATTCGCATGAACATAGCAATGGACGTCTCCATTATGGCGCAATGCCGGACGGGGACGGAAGAGTATACCGAAGGCTTGGTGTGGGGGCTCAATCGGATCGGGCTGAGCGTGGTTGGAGTGGGCCAAGGGGGACAAGCGCTTTTGCCAGATCGGCCTTGCTTAGGAATTCAAGTGAAATCCAAGCGGACAGCGTGGGAAAAGGTGCGGTGGGAAAGATGGGGCCTCAGGCGCTCTATCCAATCCGACGTCGACGTGGTTCATATTCCCTATATGACCCATCCCCCCAAGCCATTTCGTATTCCGTCGGTGGTTACAGTGCACGATCTTATTCCCTATCGCCTCAAACAATATCATTCGCGAGCTCGAGAGCGCGCATATTTTGCTCAGGTGCGAAAAAATTTGCGGGCAGCCAGCCATCTGATTGCGATTTCGGAGGCCACCTTGGCCGATGTCCAAAGTATTATGCCGGAGTTAGCCTCAAGGATTAGCGTAATCCCAAACGGGATCGCTGCCGCCTATTTTTCGCCGGCGGATACGGACCAGGTCCAGCAAGTCGCTCGCCGTTTAGGGTTAGAGCGTCATCCGCGAATTTTGTACGCTGGGGGCTACGACGTGCGAAAAAATGTCGGGACCTTAGTGAAATCAGCGGCCCAGGTACTGCACCGGCTGGGCGGCGAGTTGGTGTTGGTGGGGGCCAAGGGGCTCTCGACCGTCGAGAGTCAAGTGCACGAACTAGGGATTGTTGACCAAGTGGTGACCACGCCATGGCTGAGCCGCGACGATCTAGTCACGCTTTATCAGTCGTCAGATATCTTCGCCTATCCGTCGATTTACGAAGGGTTCGGAATGCCGCCGGCGCAGGCGATGGCGGCGGGCGTGGCGGTGGTCGCAGGGGACAACCCCGCCGTTCGCGAAGTGGTAGCCGACGCGGCCTTGCTGGTTGAACCGACCAAGATGGAAGCGTGGGTTGACGCACTGACCCAAGTGATCGAAAACCCCGCGTTGGCCAACCGCATGGTGGCAATCGGCAAAGAACGGTCGCGGGAACTGGCCTGGGATGTTATTGCCGAGCGATATCAAGCGGTGTATCAACAGTTGGTGAATTCGTAATGCGCGTCTTGATGATCTCTAAGGCCACAGTCACGCGCTCGTACCGGACCAAGCTCTGGTATCTCAACCAGGCTCCGAATGTGACCGTGGGCTTGGTGGTACCGCAAAAGTGGGATCAGTTGCCGTTTGAACCGATGGCGGAGGATGCCACCTACCCGTTGTTTATTCGTCCGATTTGGCTGAACGGGCGAAATCATTTGCATCGCTATCCGGGAATACGGTCGATTATTCGCCAATTCGCTCCAGATTTAATTCATATTGACGAAGAGCATTACAGTTGGGTGACGGCTGAGGTGGTGAGCATTGCAAATAAAATGGGGGTGCCTACCCTTTTTTTTACCTGGCAAAATATTTTCAAAAATTATCCGTGGCCGTTTTCTCGGATGGAACAAAAGGTCTTGCGATCCGCTCGAGGCGCTATTGCGGGCAATCAGGAGGCACTCGGGGTGTTGCGCAAGAAAGGGTTTGTGTCCCCTATCGAGGTCATTCCCCAGTTTGGAACAGATCATCGCATTTTCTATCCCATGGATCCCGCCGAGGTTCGCTTGCGCTTAGGACTCGAGGGGACGACGGCCATTGGCTATGTGGGACGAATGATTGCTGACAAAGGTCTCGATGACCTGTTGCAAGCGATGATCCCGGTGCTGTCTCAAGATTCTACGGTGCGGCTGGTCTTGGTAGGATCGGGCCCGTGGTCCGAGGCCGGGAAACAGGCGGCTGAAACCGGGGGAGTGGGCACCCAGGTGATTTTTGTACCCTGGATGGCCTCAACGGAGATGCCTCTATTAATGAATGCTTTAGATATCTTGGTCTTGCCGTCGAGAACCACACCGAGCTGGAAGGAACAATTTGGCCGGGTGTTGACCGAAGCCATGGCCACCAAGACCGCCGTGGTCGGATCGAGTAGCGGAGAAATTCCCTCGGTGATTGGTGACGCGGGGATGGTCTTTCCCGAAGGCGATGTGGCCCGATTGAGCGACATATTGACGACACTAAGCCAGGATCGGGATTTGCGTCAGCGTTATGGAGAATTGGGTTTTGCGAGAGTCCGGGGCCGGTTTACCCAAGAAGCGGTAGCGAAATCTACGCTCGCGGTGTACACCAAGCTTTTAACCAATGGACGGAAGTAAAGCGGGAGATCGGGTGTGTGAGGAGGCAGATGGTAAGATGCAGGTGACGATATTTGGTGCGGGGTATGTGGGATTAGTGACCGGGGTGGTGCTGGCCGAATTGGGCCATCGGGTGACGGTGATCGAGGTGGTGGCGGAAAAAGTGCAGAGCATTCGTCAAGGAACGTCGCCTATCTATGAGCACGGACTCGATGCGATGTTGACCCGGGTGCTGGCTTCGGGAAATTTTCAGGTGACGGATACGTCAGAAGGCGTCGTAGAATCAGCTGATGTGATTTTTATTGCTGTGGGCACGCCCCCTCTGGCGAGCGGAGAAGCCGATCTTCGCTATGTCCGTCAAGCGGCTTTGGCCATTGGCCACGGCCTTGGCAGCCGCAAGCGGCAAGTCGTGGTCAATAAGGCAACGGTTCCCATCGGATCGGCAAATCAAGTCGAAGTCTGGATCGAAGATGGATTTGACGGAAAACCGGCGGAGGACGTCTACACAGTGGCTTCGAATCCGGAATTTTTGCGCGAAGGCACAGCCATTTATGACACCCTCTATCCTGACCGAATCGTGCTCGGAGCAGATCGCAGTTGGGCGCTTGAGCAACTGAAGGCGCTCTACCGTCCGATTTTAGATCAGACCTTTTCGCCTCCGCCGGAGGTCATGCGGCCCCGAGGTCTAAGCGCGGTGGCGCTGGTCGAGACCGACCGCATCTCCGCGGAAATGATTAAATACGCAGCCAATGCCTTCTTGGCGACGAAAATTTCGTTTGCTAACGAGATCGCCAATATTTGTGAACGGGTCGGTGCTGACGTCATTGAAGTCAGCCGCGGTATTGGTCTCGATCGCCGGATTGGGGATCGCTTTCTCAATGCGGGGGCAGGTTGGGGAGGCAGTTGTTTTGGCAAAGACTTATCCGCATTGATCTATACTGCCGAGGAATACGGCTACCACCCCCAATTGCTTCAGAGCACGGTGAGTGTCAATCGCGACCAACGCCACCGCATCGTGAGTCGCTTGCAGAACGCTTTGAAGACGATAAAGGGTCGGCGCGTGGCGATATGGGGTTTGGCGTTTAAGCCAGGGACCGACGACCTCAGAGATGCCCCCTCACTGACCGTCATTGCCGAGTTGTCGCGATTAGGCGCACGCATCCACGTCTACGACCCCGTAGCCATGCCCACGCTAAAGCGTGATTATCCGGAACTGGAAGTCGTGTATGCCAACGGCGCGATAGAGGCGCTGGCTGGCGCTGAGGCTTTGATTGTCCTGACTGAATGGCCCGCGTTTTCACAGATTGGGCTCGATCAGATTGCCCAGGCGCTTTCCCGACCGATATTGATTGACGGCCGCAATTTGTGGACTCCGGGGGCGGCCAGGGCCGCAGGACTGGATTATCACGGCGTGGGTCGGTCTTAAAGCGCGGGGTAAATAACTGCTAAAACAAATCACATGACATCTATGTACATCGCATCATAAGGTGTATAATTTATCTGATTGCGTGGCGGGGATGTTCCCCGCCGGAGCAAGCCAGCTACCGGACTGCGTGACCGGCTAAGGGGAAACGCCTCTGGGAAATCCGCCGTGCATCGCACGGAGTACCAGCGTCGGTGCCCGCTTTACCCGCAAGGGAACGGGACAGGCAAGAAGGTGGCGGTTGGGGGCCGAATCCCCCCTGTCGCCGGAAGGAAACTGAGTACCCGAGCAAAGCCGCCTGGGGGCTTTGCGATGACGGGAACGGCCACGGCTACCGGCAGGACTTTCGAGGTGGCGGTTCCGACCCTGCGGATTAGCGTTAGTAGACGCTATATCCACGCATACCCCAAAGCAGGATGGGGAGGATGCCGGAGACGGCTAGGAGCAAAACTGCGGCCTCCGAAAGAGCGAACAATTTCAGACGTGTTCAGGAATGTGCAGATCTAGGAGATTTCTGCATGGGTCTGTGTAAATATGCTTAAGCACGTTATAGCGGAAGAGATAGACTTCATTGCGGTTGGCTAAGGCCCACCGGACACGCCCGGCAGACTTGGCCCGATACAGAGCTTGGTCTGCTTGGGCGTAGAGGGTCTCGATGTCTTGACCGTGCTCGGGATAGTAGGCGACGCCGGCTGAAAAGCTTAAGCCTAATTCTCGGGAAAGACTTTTGGCCAAGGAGGCCAACCGTTGGTGGACTGGCCGGATATCGGTCAAGCCTGGGACCCACCAGACAAATTCATCTCCGCCTAGGCGAGCCACGCCATCGCTGGCCTGGGTGTGCGCCCGAGCTTGGATGGCGAACTGTTGCAAAATGCGGTCACCTTCGGGATGCCCTTTTTCATCGTTGATCGCCTTAAAGTTGTCGAGGTCCATCAAGACAAAGGCGGCCCACGCGTCATCACGATGGATGTGATCGCTGATATGATTGACCAAACCATGCCGGTTCAAGAGCCCAGTCAAAGGATCGGTGGCGGAGAGGTCGTCAAGCGCCCGAATTTTGGTGTCCATGGCCACGGTATAGGTGTCGAGTTCCATTTCCACATCCATCAGCCAGCGCCGACTGACCAACGCGATGGGCGGCAGTGCCGTTTCTTGGGCCACGGTACCGTAGGCCGCAAATAGGTGCATGTATAGACTCACAAATTGCGATGGTGGCACTCGGGACTCGATATGGGAAAATCCGATGTGGCGGCTCGATTCCCGCACGGTGGGGTCGAGGGGCGACCCCAAGAAAGCTTCACGATGAAGTTCGAGATGCTGCCGAAACCAATTGGGATCCTCGTGATCTTGGCTGAAGTGCGCAAAAGCGGGCTCGTGCTCGAATGATTGGGCGGCTAGATCCGTCCAGGTGGCATATAATCGGTCAAGCCCCGGTCGGCTTGCTTTCCATAACGCGTCATCCTCACTCGTCCATTGCCATTCCATTTTCTGTGTCCCCCTGTCTGATTGCAGGCTTTCTCCAATAATCCGTCCCGTCTAGCGCAATGGCCTATCTGCCTGGGGCCAGCAAAGAAAGGGACTTCGTATCTTTCAATCGCCCTCCGTCAGGCTATAAGCATTCGACTGAAGGAGGTGGGTTCCTGCTTTGAGGGCAGATAATCGCAGGACGCCGGCCGAGACTCTCCGTTTCCTGATTGTGCGCCGCCCAATAGGGCATGGTACAATGCCATCAAGAGTTCTTTGCCTGAGGAGTTGGGTGCATTGAGAACCGCGTTGGTAACCGGGGGAGCCGGGTTTATAGGAAGCCACTTGACTGACCGTTTGGTGCGTGAAGGCTATCATGTGGTGGTTGTGGATAATTTGGCGACAGGAAGTTGGAGCAATGTGGCTCATCATAGTAATGAGCGGGTCACTCGACTGGAATGGGACGTTATTCAACCTATTCCTTTGGAACGGTTGCCAAAAAACATCGAACTGGTGGCCCATTTAGCATCGCCAGCGTCACCGATACACTATCGTCGGTTGGCGCTTGAAACACTGTGGGTTAATTCGCGGGGGACTGGAAACGCGCTCGACGTGGCCAGACAATTTGGGGCGCGCTTTGTTTTGGGATCGACGTCGGAGACATACGGCGATCCGAAGGTGACCCCACAACGGGAAAGTTACTGGGGGAATGTAAATCCCATCGGCCCACGAGCTTGCTATGATGAAAGCAAACGGTTTGGCGAGGCGCTGACGATGGAGTATGTTCGTGAGTTTGACTTAGATGCCGTCATTTTGCGCTTTTTCAACTGTTATGGTCCTCGGATGCAATCTGAAGACGGCCGAGTGGTTCCTAATTTTATCATGCAAGCCTTGCGAGAAGAGGCTTTGACGGTGTATGGAAACGGATCCCAGACCCGAAGTTTTTGTTACGTATCTGATGAAGTGGACGCCATTTATCGTGCGTTGACCATGACCGGTCTTAAAGGACAAGTCATTAATGTGGGCAACCCGGAAGAACGAACCATTTTAGACTTTGCCAAGCAAGTCGCCGAGGTGGCGGGCGTGGCATTGGAACTGGCAGAACGGCCTCTGCCCGTAGACGATCCCACCAATCGTTGCCCTGACATCCAAAAAGCACGCACTCTCTTAGGCTGGGAGCCCAAAGTTTCGCTCCGAGACGGGTTAGCGGCGACCATTGAATATTTTCGTGAAGTCTCGAAAATCTAAGCATCGTCCCATGCCGATCGATACACCGCGTACAAGGCAAAGCTTTGATCAAATCTCGATCGCTCGCCCTTTGAGGTCGAGTCTCGGGTGGGTGGTGACGATAGCACAAACTCAGGCCTCTCAAATCGGGTGACGAGATTTGGGGTGGATCAACCAATGGTAGGGAGAGGAACCGATGCGGGTACTGGTTAGCGGAGGAGCAGGGTTCATTGGTTCGCATGTCGTCGAGGCCCTTTTGCGAGCGGATCACCAGGTATGGGTGGTCGATAGTCTCAAAAGCGGTCGGGCCGAATTCGTTCCTCCTGCGGCTAATTTTGTTTTGGGAGACATTCGGCATCCTCAACGCTGGAGCCCACTGGTGCCTCAAGTGGATGTGGTGATTCATTTAGCTGCGCAGGTCAGTGTCCCCGATGGGGAGGCTGAGCCTTTGGAGGACGGGTCCACGAACCTGATGGGAACCTTGAAAATGTTAGACTGGGCCAAAGGTCAAGGTGCGCGCGAGTTTCGCTTTGCCTCCTCGGCAGCCGTCTATGGAGTACCAGCCTACCTCCCGTTAGACGAGTCGGCCGCTCTGGCGCCTCTCGCCTTTTATGGTATGCATAAGCAGGCCGCCGAATGGGACGTGCGCCATTTTTGCGAGTTAAATCGCATGTCTGGCGTGGTGTTGCGTTTGGCCAACGTCTACGGGCCTCGTCAGCGTGACGAAGGGGAGGGCGCGGTGGTAGCAGCCTTTGCCACCGCGTTGGGATCTTCTCAGATGCCGGTGTTGCACGGCGACGGCGGGCAAAGTCGAGATTTCATCTTCGTAGAGGATGTGGCGAGGGCCTTTGTGACCGGGATCGGGGAGCAGTCGGGTGGGCTCACGCTCAATATCGGCACAGGCAAAGCCACCACGGTGTTAGCATTGTGGCAACAATTAGCGCGCATTGCTGGCAGCAATCCAGAAACTGTCCGGTTTGGTCCTGCTCGTCCTGGGGACATTCGGCATAGTCTTTTGGATGTGAGGGCCGCTGAAGAGACATTGCAGTTTCGTGCGGAAGTGGAATTGAGTGAAGGCTTAGCCAAGACTTATGCCTACTTTTCGGCGCAGCCTCGGTAGTTATGCGGGTGTTGGTGGTGGTTCCCGACTTGGGCCTTCGTGCCGGCACCTATATCGCACAGGGGTTGAGTGGCGACGACCTCGCGGTGGATTTATTGGCACTCGACCGGTCGTCCGGCCAGGGTGAGGAGATCGCGCGCTCTCGCCGGAGATTGCCCATTGTTCGTGCGCATTATGGGGATTTTCGGCGCGTGTTTGCAACTTATGATCGGGTGCTGATCGACGTGGATTGCAGTGATGAGGCCAGAGCCGCGCTCAGTCACCGTGTCAAAGAGGTTCGAGAACGTGTCCGCTTCTTGGTTCACCGCCCGGTTCAAATCGAAAAGGGTCCAAAAACGGCTCGTATCGGGTCACCACTGGCATCATGGCCTGAGGTTTCAGAGGCGGCCATGGTGAGCTTAGAAACGGCTGACGGGCGAAGATGGATAGTGCCCCTGCCGTTACCGCCGGGGGCCGGAGGTGGCGTGGCCAAATGCCGGCCGGCTGGCTGGCCGTTTGCCCTTCCCCATCTTCCCACCGTGGTGACGATGGGTCATTTAGACGTGTTTAAAGGATGCGAAGCGTTGATTCAAGCCATGATGCACTTAAAAGAAGGCAACGTGGCGGCAAGACTTTTGGTTTTGGGCGATGGGCCTAGTCGTCTGAGCTTGTCGGCTCAGGCCCGTGCCTTGGGAGTGGAAGCCATGTTTCCAGGGATGGTCGACGATCCCGAGGCGTGGCTGGGAGCTTCGGATATCTATGTGGCCAGTCAACATCGCGACGGATCAGGATGGGACGTGTTGACGGCCATGCGGCTGGGCGTGCCGGTCATGGCCAATCGCGATGTCATCGGCTTCACGGCACTGTGCGGACCGAACCAAGCCGGAGCTCTGATTGCCACCAACGACCCGATCCGCCTAGTGGCCGAGTTGAGAACCTTCATCGACGATGACGAGTTCCGTCAGGGATACCGCGAGCGGGCCTTTTTGGAATGGAAAGCCTTGGCTGCACGGCACTGGCTTGGCGCCTGGAAGAGCGCCTTAGAAGCGCTTTGAGCGCCGTCTCTCACCAGGCTGCCAGTGCTGACGCCTGAACTTTGATTGGCCGATGGATGAAACGTTTGGGGGGCCTGAAGCATCCCCAAGTTTGAATACGTAATTATCGGAATAGTCGATGAAATGAATGTTGGCTCCTCCTGACGAAAGGATATCGATCACTTGAGTTTCGCACCCCCATATCACGCTCGATTCAGGCGCCGAGGATCCTTGTAGGCCTTGGCCCGCTCCGCTTTTGCGACAATCCACTTTGACCGTTCAGACGGCCATATTGAGAGTTCACCATGGATAGCTCAAGAAGGACCTCTCAAATAGGTCTTTGAGCGCGGCATATTGGGGCGACCGTTGAAAGTCGCTGGTGTACCAGCGATAGAC
>JAMCVM010000152.1 GCA_023475835.1 Bacillota bacterium
TCTTATGAATGGCCCCGAGTTACCACCAGATTTGAGGGCCAAGCGCCGTTCGGTGGTTAGATGCCCACCATTACCCGCCCGCCCGCCACGGGGAGAAATGCACCGGTCATAAACGAAGCGAGGTCGGAAGCTAAAAACGCCACGGTATTGGCAATGTCTTGGTCATGGCCGCGACGCCTTAGCGGAACGGTCGCACGGTAGGCGGCATCATCGATGGGATTTTGCCGTTCTCGGTCGCTTATCATCCAACCCGGGGCTACCTGGTTTACGGTGACGCCTGACGCCCCGACTTCTTTGGCCAGAGTTCGCATCAACCCATCTAAGCCCCGCTTGCCGGCAACATAAGCCGAGGAACTAGGCGCAGCCTCAATGGAACACTCGGTATTGATGGCGATATAGCGCCCTCCCCCGCGTCCCATCATTTGGGGTAGAAATGTTTTGGCCAAGTAGACGGATTGCATGACGCACGACTCGAATTGGGAGCGATAGTCTTCGGGCGATTCCTCTAAGACTGGGCTCCACGGGTGGATCTGTGCGACCGCGTTGGCGACGATAATGTCAGGAACTCCCAGTCTATCAAAGATTCGATCAGCCATAGTCTGGACCGATTCGCCTTGGGTCACATCAGCGGCGACCATGAGGGCGCGCACGCCCAGCAGGCTGATTTCGTTCTCCAAGAGTTGAGCTTGGGCTTCGTTTTGGTGGTAGTGGATGGCCACGTCGGCACCACACTCGGCCAACGTACGCGCAATAGTTCGTCCTAATTCGCCGGTGGCTCCGGTGACTACAGCAATTTTTCCGTGAAGATCCAATGTCAGCATCAATTGACCCCCTTTTCCCACTTCACCCTGATCCTCAGCGAGCGCTCTGGTTTCCGACCAGGGCTGCTCTGCTGCGGCCGATACAGAATGATGAACTCATTATGCCAGATGGTGCGGGCCTACGGTTTACAGCAGTAAAATGGTTCCTCCGATGATGGGAATCAGTATCATCGCCGTTTTTAAGATCCCCTGGGGCAGACGGCGCGTAAAGCCAGCGCCAAGGAAGGTGCCTAGAACGGTCCCGGTTACCACTTCGGCAAGCAAGCGCAGATCGAGGTCCCCGGCATGATAGTAGCCTACGGCGCCGGCCAGTGCGGTGGGCATGATGACCAGCATGGTGGTTCCCGGGACCAGGGCGAGAGGCACGCCCAATCCGATAATTAAGCCCAGTTGAATGAAGGGAGCGGCGCCAATGCCAAACATGCCTGAGATGGCCCCGGCGCCTAGGCCGATCCATCCGCATTTTATCCAAAAGCTCCGGGTCCTCGTGGGCAGGGTTAAATGGCTGCCGCTTTGATTCCTTTGAAGGAAGATTAAGCGAATGAACATGACCACTGCGGAGAGAAACAAGATACTGGCGATCATCACTTTGAGGTCAGAGCCTCTTATGTGCACAGCCACACGCGAGGTGTAAAACGACCCTAGCGCTCCAAACGCGCCCATGGTGAGCCCAGGTAAAATGGCCACACGGCGCGCCCGAAAGTGGCTTAGCGCTCCCGACAGCGTACTGAAGACCATCGCCGCGAGAGCCGTGCCCGATGCGGTGTGAATCGAAAAACCAAAGAGGACCGTCAATAAGGCGATGATAAAACCGGAACCGCCCGCCCCGACAAATCCCAGCACTATCCCTAACGCAAACATAGTAAGAATAATCGCAATCATGGTTCCACCTCGCCTTCGGAGCGGGGAGGGTGAGGCGCATCGCCCAAGCCGTCCGAGGCCCATCATATCCCGAATTTTGACCGTGATCAAAAAGCCAGCGGGTGATTCCGAAGACTGAGTGGTTTTCGCCCGAGCGTCTTGGTGGTAACCTAAACCTAACCCACGGTGAAGATCGGTGTGCGAGGAGGAATTGGGTTGCCTGTCAAAATTCCAGACAATTTACCGGCTAAAGACATTTTGGAGGCTGAAGACATTTTCGTGATGACCGAGGATCGAGCATTCCATCAGGATATTCGTCCCCTCCATATCGTGATTTTGAATCTGATGCCGGTCAAAGAGACAGCAGAAACGCAAATTCTGCGCCTGTTGGGGAACACGCCGTTGCAACTCGACATTTCGTTTCTGCGCATGCGCACGCACCAGTCGAAGAACACTTCGGCGCAGCATTTAGCCGCATTCTACAAGACGGTGGAGGAGATTGAAGAGCGCTATTTCGACGGCATGATCGTGACCGGAGCTCCCATCGAACATTTGCCGTTTGAATCCGTGGGTTATTGGCCGGAATTTCAAGAGATCATGACGTGGAGCCGAACTCATGTGACTTCTACTTTGCTCGTGTGTTGGGCGGCCATGGCCGGCCTGTATCACGAATTTGGTGTGCCGAAGCACGTCTTCTCGTCCAAACTCTTTGGAGTCTTTGAACACGCAATCGTGGGACATTCGAAGCTGGTGCGAGGGTTCGATGAATATTTTTGGGCGCCGCACTCCCGCAACGCTGAACTTCGGCTGGAAGAGATTGAAGCGGTGTCTGATCTAGAAGTCCTGTCTATCTCTGACCAGGCCGGGGTATATATGGTGGCTACTCGAGATGGACGTCAAATCTATGTGACCGGGCATCCGGAATACGACTTGTTGACGCTTCGAGATGAGTATCGACGCGATCGAGAGCGGGGCATTGACATGGCCCTGCCCGTCCACTATTTTCCGAATGACGATCCCACCCAGAAACCTGTGCATAACTGGAGGTCACACGCCAGTCTTCTAATGTCTAATTGGCTAAACTATTATGTGTACCAAGAAACGCCCTACGAATTGGGAAAGCGGCGGTAATGGGGACCGCTGCGCTCGCCGGGCGGGCACGCATTCATTTGGCTGAAAGCCACGACGGCTGAGAAATGGCGGCATGTGGGCTTGACCGTGTATGTGCGACGGAGACCGAAAAGCCGAATCGAAACCAAGATAGTCGACGTGGTTGCACGGGTGCCAGATAAGTTTCCCAGGGAGGCGCCCGGTGGCTCGCCCGAGGCTCAGAGTCAAAAATAGCACAAAACCGGGCGATGGGCATTACACGCCGCATTGGGTAAAGTGTGGGTAGGCCGTGCCAACCGGGAGGTTTGGAAAGGCAGGTAAATAGTGCAGAAAAAGACGATGATGGCGGTTGAAATCAGAGAACGCGGCGGTCCTTGCGACTTGTCAAACGAAAAGTGCCAGAACCCAGTCCCCGTCAAGTCAGGATTCAGGTGGAGGCCTCGGGCGTATGCCACGGCGAAGTGATGGCGATTGAGGGCCATCACCCGAGAGCTCAATATTCGCGAATTCCTGGCCATGAAGTGGTAGGCGTCATTGATGCTCTGGGAACGGCGGTCGAAGGCTTGGAATTAGGCCAGCGGGTGGGCGTGGGTTGGATCGCCGGACCGGGAGAGATCACCGGGCTTACCGTCGATGGCGGCTACGCCGAATACATGGTGGCCTCCGTCGACGCTTTGGTGCGATTGGATTCGGAGTCCGATGCCAGTCTCCTGGCCCCGTTACTGTGCGCCGGGGTCACCAGTTTTAGCGCTTTGAAGCACAGCATCGCCCGCCCGGGAGATCTGGTGGCGGTGTTGGGGATCGGTGGTCTCGGCCATCTCGCCCTGCAATT
This sequence comes from Bacillota bacterium, assembly GCA_023475835.1. Classification (GTDB taxonomy): domain Bacteria; phylum Bacillota; class Sulfobacillia; order Sulfobacillales; family Sulfobacillaceae; genus JAMCVM01. Next base: position 3,625 of record JAMCVM010000152.1, read on the forward strand.
TGCCCGGCACGCAGGATTTCACACTGTGGCCGTTTCGCGTGGGTCGGAAAAAGCCGGACTGGCTGAAGCATTGGGTGCGCATGGCTACCTCGACGCCAGCCAAGAGGATCCCGTCAAAGTCTTGCAAGAGTGGGGCGGTGCGCGTGTCATTTTGGCCACGGCGCCTAGTGCAAAATTTATTTCCCAGGTATTTGAGGGCCTTGGAAACAATGGACAATTGGTGACGGTGATAGGGGGCAACGAACCGCCCACGCTGAATCCTTCCCAATTCTTAAACGGACGCCGCAGTATTCGGGGGTGGACCGGAGGCGAGGCTGGTGATCTGCAGGAGACTATTGCCTTTAGTCGATTGACAGGGATTTCAGCGATGGTCGAGCGCTGTCCTTTGTCCAACGCTCGGGAGGCGTTTGACAGAATGATGGCGGCCGATGTTCGCTTCCGCTCGGTCTTGACCATGACCTAGGTTCTGCGCAGGTGATCGAGAACGTGGAAAGGATAGGGAACAGCCGTGGATAATCGAGAGTTCAGTCACCTCAACCAGCGTGGAGAAGTGCATATGGTCGACGTCTCGCACAAGCCAGTCAGTGCCCGCCACGCCGTCGCCGAGGGTCGGATCTTTGCTTCTGCTGAGGTGATATCCGCTGTCCGAACTGGGGCTACGCTAAAGGGAGATGTCTTGGCGGTTGCGCGCGTTGCCGCGATAATGGCCGCAAAACGCACCGCAGAGATCGTTCCGCTCTGCCACCCAATGAGTCTTTCGGGGGTGGAGTGTATCTTGGAACTGGAAGCGGAGTCGATTCGGGTGCAGGTTCAAGTGAACACTGCGGCCGCCACCGGGGTGGAGATGGAGGCATTGACTGGGGTCAGCGCTGCCTTGCTGACCCTCTATGATATGTTGAAGAGCCTGGACCGAGGCATGCACCTAGGCGGGATACGTTTGCTGGTCAAGACCGGAGGGAAAAGCGGAAGATACGATGCCCCGTCCTCGGGGGCGCGAGATAACCAGGGTGGCGACTCTGAGCGAGGTTCGTAGGACGGAGCGGCCGGAGTTGGCCAAAGCTGGAAGAAGCCAAAGATACGACAGCGACTAGGGGGAATGGGCGTGCGAATTGGAGTCCTTACCATCAGTGACGGAGTGTTTCGAGGGATCCGGGTGGACGGCGCTGGAACCTGGCTCTGTCAACAGTGCGAACGAATCGCCGAGGTGAGCCGAAGGGTGGTCGACGACGAAGTGCCATCCATCGCTGATGCGCTGAGGGATTGGGTTGAGCAGGAGATGGAGATCATTTTGACCACTGGAGGCACTGGAATCGGTCCAAGGGACGTTACTCCAGAGGCCACTCGCTTGGTAATTGAGCGAGAGGTGCCGGGTATTGCGGAAACGCTCCGTCAGGTTTCGCTCTCATACACCGCTATGGCAATGTTGAGTCGCGGCTTAGCGGGCGTTGCCAGTGCCAGTTTGATTGTGAACCTTCCAG
>JAMCVM010000092.1 GCA_023475835.1 Bacillota bacterium
CCACACTTTATCGGCAAGACTATACCATTTCCGTACTACCATCCTCGTTTCCTCCACGAAGTGCCCCAGACGCCCCTGACGGGGCGTGGCGGTCGTTAGGTCCAAAGACCAATCTAGCCTTGCCAGGGTCACTTCCCATGTTAGAATCCTACCGAAGTGAACAGCCTTCGCCTTCCCTCGGGGTTGTGTTGTCCACCGAGGTACTTCGCTACTATGCCGTCCTCCGACTCCCTGCCCCACCCGAGGTGAGGGATTGGCGGTCGTCGCATTGCCCTACTTCCTGCGACCATCGGACCAGGCAGGGTCTCACTGGGTCAATCGCAGTTCTTTCGCTTGGTGCCATCCCTAAGCACCCGACGGGGTATGCTGCGGTGCTGCTCGTTCCGTTCTCGCTATCGGGTAGCGATACCCTTCTTAACCGCCGCATTAGTAGGCTTCACCAGGATGACGAAGGTTCGCCACCGCCGTCAGGCCACCACGGGTTCACAGTTCGTTACGGCCCCAAGATTTGGCTCAGGCCCATCAGATTCTGGATTACTCCAGACACCCTGCCACTATCGCCTACCGCACTTGAACGAGTTAATTTGCACGGGTCAGACTTTCACTGACAAGAACTACGACCTGCCAGTCGCACGTGGAGTAGGAGGGGTTCTTACGAACCCCGTCCCCTCATCGAACCGGACTTGTGGTTTTCCCACATCCGGCTCTCCGACGATAGTTGCCCCTACGAGGGGCGAGGATGTTGCGCCATGACCTTGCGGCGCATGACGACGAGAGAAGGTAAGCCTAATTCTTGGAGGCGTTGATTGGTCCATTCCCGGTCGAGGGCCGGACTCCGATTCCAGCGTTTGGCCACAAAGGCACGACACCGTTCGCGAATCCAAGCATCCAGACGATAATACTGCCCGTTTTGGCTGATGGTGAAATACTGGCCCCACCCCCGAATCACGGGAATAAGGTCCTCAATGACCATCGCCAGGTTGATGGGACGATTGCGGCGCGTCTCTTGGCGAATGCGCAGTTTGAACCGTTGGACGGCCTCCGCTTTGGGACCGTACAGCGGCCTTCCAGACTCTCCCGGTTTCGACCAAAAGAAGGTAAACCCGAGAAAATCAAAGGACGTTTCGCGCACATCCACCACCCGCGTCTTCTCCGGGTGCAAGGTGAGATGGAGGGAAGCTTCCACCACCGTTTGCGCCACGGCCAGCGCTTGTCGCGCAGCCGTTTCGGTTTTCGCCAAGACCACCCAGTCATCCGCGTAGCGGATGTACTGGACGTCCGGAACGGTCGCCATCGTCTGGTCGAGGACATCCAAGTAGATATTCGCCAGTAACGGCGAAATCACCCCGCCTTGTGGCGTGCCGACGTCCGTCGGCTGCTGAATGCCATCTTCCAGGACCCCCGCCCGGAGCATCTCTCGCAGCCACCGCAAGACGGTGCCATCCGAGACCCGTTCGGCGACCTGGTCGACCAATAAGTCCTGGTCAATCGTCCCAAAGAAATTCTGAATGTCCGCGTCGACCACCCACAGATACCCTTCCTCCAGGTGGCCAAACAGACGCTGGACGGCCTCCTGGGCACTGCGCTGAGGCCGAAAGCCGTAGCTGTCGGGACTAAACGTCGGTTCCCAGATGGGTTCCAGAATTTGCCGCACGGCTTGCTGGGCCACGCGGTCCCGGACGGTCGGAATACCGAGCGGCCTACGTTTCTTGGTCCCAGGCTTAGGAATATACACGCGCCGGACTGGCGCTGGGTGATAGCGATGCTCACGCAGGGCTTGACCCAGGTCCAGCAATTCTTCCTCCAGATGCTCGGCAAAGTGCCCACAGCTCTGATGGTCCACCCCAGGACTCCCCTGGTTGGACAGGACTGCTGCCGCAGCCCGCGCCAGATTCTGTGGATTCCACACTTTATCGGCAAGACTATACCATTTCCGTACTACCATCCTCGTTTCCTCCACGAAGTGCCCCAGACGCCCCTGACGGGGCGTGGCGGTCGTTAGGTCCAAAGACCAATCTAGCCTTGCCAGGTCACTCCCCATGTTAGAATCCTACCGAAGTGAACAGCCTTCGCCTTCCCGCCCGATTCTGTTGTCCGGTGCGGTACTTCGCTACTATGGTTATACTTCGCTAACCACTTTGCCCGTCTCCGACTCCCTGTCCCACCCAGTGGTGAGGGATTGGCGGTCGTCGCAAGGTGGTAGCGGAGTCTGACCATTGCCCTGCTTCATTCGACCACCGGATCAGACAGGGTCTCACCGGGTCAGTCGCAGGGCTTTCCCTCGGTGCCATCCGTAACCACCCTCGTGGGTCTGCTGCGGTGCTGCTCGTTCCGTGCGCGCATTCAGGGAGCGCATGCCCATTCAACCGCCGCAGTGGTAGACTTCGCCCAAATCCCGAGGGCTCGTCACCCAAAGAAGGCCACCACCGGTTCACTGAGATTACGGCCCAGAGATTCGCCTCAGTCGAGTAGCCCGCAGGCGCCGTAGTTTAGGTGGACTGTCGCTCCGTTGCCGTCTCTTTCGATTGACGGTGCCTCAGTACGCCACCCTGCCCGATTTCCTGCAGGCTCTCTAAAATTCCGTACGGTCGGTTTGCCCGAATACGGCTTCAAACGACTACTCCAGTCGGAGTCTGCCTCGGCCAGCCGAGGCTTAAAGGCACCCGCCTATCCACCCCCACTGCTCCGGCCTACGGGTCTCCCAACAAGGTCGAGGTCCTCGCGCTATAGCGCTTGCCACGACGGCGGGGACCATGAGTCGTCCACGGGGCCTTTCCTCGCCGGCGGTTGTGTTGTCCTCCGGGTCTTCGGTACTACGCCCCGATCCGGCAGACTTGGCGCCCCCCCGATTTCGCGGTCCCCGCTTATACGGGCGGCCTTGCCTTTCGCGGGCGCTCCAGGCCGGCCCCAAGTCCTTCCCTGCTTTGCCAAGCTATCTGTCAAACCACGCCGTCGTCCTTACGCCGGCAGGGCCACCCGGTGCACTTTCCCATCGCTTCCCGGATGCTGCCAGTCTTCACCCTTCGGCACGGGGCTCGACTCCTTCTTCGTTCCCGATGGTCCGATTTCACGGGGTACATTTTCGACGCGGCAGAGTTCGCTTCATGCTACGGTCTGGTGTCTTGCTAGCCCCCGGGTCAGACCTCGCCTTGCGGCGACCGGGACATTATCCTCGCGGCTTTCACCAGGCGAGTCACCTCCTCCTGATGCGCGATTCGCTACGTGGCCGAATGGGAATTTGCCACGACCGGACTTGCAACGGCTAGATATCTTAGGTTACAGGCTGCACTACCGAATATGTACGATGAAAAAGTCCGGCTGTTAACGTGCGATGGTAAAGTGACCAATCACCGTGGTTCCATTGGCGGCGTATACCGGAATCATGTGCGCTTCAGGCCACAGTCCGCCCGGCGCTTTCGTGTAGGCACTTTGTACGATCACTCCACGGGGATTGACGAGTGTGGTTACTCCGACAAACGAAGATTGATCGGGGTTTCGTCCGTAGAGCTCATCTCCGTACACATAGCCATGGTGCCCGGTGGTGACCAGCGCTTTCAACAACCGGTGAGCCTCATCGGCCTTAGTTATAATGAGCGTGGTGGCCGACGATATAAGACGATGGATGACTATTGGAGCGGGCCCTGACCCAGGGCGAGTCACCGTGGTGGTCGACTTAATAGAAAAGGAATCCGGAGTCATCGCTACTGCGATGAACGCTAAGCACGCCCCCGCCCCGGTCAATGTCGACCAGCGAAAGGAGTGCGAGGAATTTCTTGGCATATCAATACGTCCCTTCTGTTTCTGATCAACCGGGTGGTGTTCTTTTGAATCCCGACTAATACCCACCAACAACGTCACAAATGAAACGATGCTAACGCGCATATCTGCCCGAAGCTGATTCGTCGAGAGTCTGAGTAGTATAGGTACGCGTCGTTTCCCATGGTCGTCGTATATCAATTTGGCGGATAAGACATAGGTACTGACTAGAGATCCTGTTAGCAATCGGCCTGAATGCCCCACGGGCTGGATTCAGATGAGGTGGGCCGAATGTTCGAATCGATATGCGTTGACAAAACCGCCCCACCACCGCTGACCAGTGAGGCCGGTGAACGATGATGGGGGGAGTCGCGCGAAAGTACGGCCTTCGAGAGCACGTTATGGCGTGATACAAACGTTTCCGTAGTTGTGATAAGGACCACTATCTTGACCTTCCCAAATCGTCCCAACGTTTTGCACATCATTGACGCCGTCGTAGGTCATGGTTAAGACATACCCTCCTGGAATCGTTTCGGTAGGAGAATCGGCCAGCAAAGTACCTGGAGCACACTGGCTATTGTTTAGGCTCAACTCGAGGTGACCGATGATAGAGTTGCTAGTCTCGTTGGTGTATTGCACCTCCATTTGGGCTGAACTGGTTTGCGCAATGCAGATTTCGCCGTCCGTCGCAGAGTTACAATCAGAAGGATACGTCGTCGACGCGGCAACGGAATTCGTTGCCGCCGGAGCCGAGGAATCCGGTTGGGTCAAGTACCAGAGATTGTCCGTGGTAATTCCTGCCGGAATAATCCCCGCCCCGGTGGATGTCGTCGAGACGATGCCCCAATTCACCAACTGCTGTCCTGAGCCGATCTCGCTCGGCAAGACTTGCGCCCAGTTCGTCGTGGTCACGTATTATACTTCGGCGCTCGACCAAGCTTGCCACGTTGATATCGACGCTGATGCGACAGGCATCGTTGGCACACTCGTCGGTGCACTGGTAAATCCAACGCCCGCCGCTATGAGGCCAAGTGCCATTACCAGTCCACCGAACTTCCTAAACGCTTTGTTCACAACGCTCCTCCTCAGTGATTAACGTATTAACGTGAGATACCGGTAGCCCATTGGATACACTGGCGGCTTGAACAGCCCGTATATCGTCTACAATAATAAATTATCGGGCTACATAAGTCAATTATTAGGTGGCGTTTTTCGTTTGTCTCCGCTTTCAGCGGAGCGTACCCAGAGTTCCCGCGACGAACCGCCGGAGCTCTGGGT
>JAMCVM010000225.1 GCA_023475835.1 Bacillota bacterium
GTTGTCGCTCGGCGAAGTCTTCTTAGCCATCACGCATGAGCGATTCCAATCGCCGGGCTACCCCCTAAACACGATAAACCGCGCGCGCACGATGCCTCCTCTGTTCATGAGGCCGTACAGCCTGCCCGATGGGCACTCACCGCTATCGCTAGTTTGAAGACCCAGTGGATTTTGTTCATGCAACTCTTCTCACGTTTGGTAGTACACTATAGATTAGTAATCTTTGCTAGGTTCATCCGAAACTAAACTCAATCAATCTCGGGAAACTGCCCGACAACGAGGACGTTTCGTTCGCTTTGGGGGAATCACACGTTTTCAGAAAGTAGGTGAATGCCTTATGGCCCTTCCTGAGCCGTGGTCTTGGTCTCGTCTCTGGTCACGCCTTCCCAAATTTAGCAAACGTGCTCTTTTGGGAGGCGTCATTCTTCTCGGGCTGGGGACGGCCCTCGGGTTTACCACTCCACGCGCCACGGTGGGTGAAAGTACCCGGGGGTTAGTCCAAATCGCGCCCTCGGGTCTCGCCAGTTCTATTACCCGAGTCACCTTCCACTATGGGTCGCAAAAGGTCGCGCTTCGCTTGGAAGCCGGGCAATGGGTCCCGGTCCATCGGGTTCCCGCCGGCATTTGGGGGACCGTCCAGATCCATTTGGCCGGTCCTAAAATCGTCTCCTGGCTCCCCTTTTTCGGACACCGCTTGCGCACCGAGAAAATTATTACCCCGGCCGTGCCGGCCATCACCCATACTGCCCGGGCCCGTTCTCTGGCCGGGGGAGTCGCGGTGACGTTTGCTCACCCCGCCGTCCAGGTCCGCTATCTTTGGGAAGGCCAGGTTCGAATTCGCACCTGGAAGATTCCCACCACCAAGGCTACGTTGTTGTTGCCCCCGACACCCCCAGGCCACACTGGAACGTTGGTCATCCAGGCGCGCGCTCGCACCTGGGAACCTTTGTCCACCGTTCACATTCTGCCCTGGACGACTGCGCCCTACTTATCCGTAACCGCCTCGCCGGCTACGACGATAGCGCCGACCGCCGCTTTGACCGTAACTTTTAGCCAGCCGGTGCCATCGCCAGATTGGTCGCACTGGGTGATGTCACCAGCCACCGCCGGCCACTGGAAGTCGCTCAGTCCTACCACGTATCAGTTTACGCCGTCGACAACTTTTGGATTTGGCCCCAACGCCACCATTCAGCTGGTTATCCCCGGCGGGTCCAACGGGGTGCATGCGCAAGGAGGATCCTACCTGGCTCAGTCGACGTCGCTTGAGTGGACGACCACCCCTGGGTCCACCCTGCGTTTGCAACAACTCCTGGCCGAAGAGGGCTACCTCCCGGTCTCGTGGACGGCCGCCCAACCAGGATCCCGATCCAGCTTGGCCTTAGAGCTAGCAACGGTCGACAATCCCCCGGTGGGAACATTCCACTGGAAATACCCCAATCTTCCCAGCGCTCTGAAAGCGCTCTGGACTCCCGGTCAATGGTCGGTCGTCACTCAAGGCGCGCTGATGCAGTTTCAACGGGTCAACGGGTTACCGGTTAATGGCGAAATCAGCCCCAGCGTTTGGCTGGCACTTTTGCACGACCGCATCCATGGGAAGATGAGCCCCGATGGCTATACTTATATCTCGGTCACCGAAAACCAGCCGGAAACCCTCGAACTGTGGGTGAATGGCCAACTATCCCTGACCACTCTCACCAATACAGGAATCCCGCAAACGCCGACGGCGCTAGGCACTTATCCAATCTATGAACGCCTTCTATTTCAAGTCATGCAAGGATTTAATCCCAACGGCGTCCCTTACGCCGATCCGGTACATTGGATCAACTATTTCTCCGGTGGCGATGCGGTCCATGGGTTCTATCGGGCGGCGTACGGCTTTCCGCAAAGTCTCGGTTGCGTGGAAATGCCGCTAAATGTGGCCTCTACCGTCTACCATGCCGTGCATTATGGAACCTTGGTTACCGTCAACCCGCCCGGGATCGCACCGGCGAAAGCGACGGCCTCCTAACCCTCCCCGCGGGCCAGGAAACGCTATCCTTCGGGCGATCGGGGTAGAAATCCAGCGTGGGCGCGAGGGCAGCCGCTGGATGGAAAGGCCAATGCCGAGGCCACTAAGCTAGGGGGGTTCGCTTTAGGACAGCCGCACGAAAAAGGGGCCTCCGTCTTTGGAAGGCCCCTTTTTCACCGATATCTACTCGCCGCCCCGGCGCTTCACTGACGTTAACCGGCATTAACTGACGTTAACCAGCGTTCGCCGTTCCATAACAAAGCGCACCAAGTCTTCGGCCCGTTTCGCCATTAACGTCGCGCCTCGGTCATAGAAGAGTCCATAGGACAGGGCCCCTGGAGAGCCGTCGAGCACGCCGCAGAAGAGGCATGGCGGCTCACTCAGCGAACGCTCAGCCTCGTAGCGAGACGCGGTCTGCCAATCGTCTAAGTTGTCGCCACAAAAAACCATGAGCCGCGGTTGAAGCACCGACGCTATCCGAAACAGACCCTCGGGATTCGGCTTCTTAAGGCCTTCGGTCTCGGTAATCATCGCTTGGCGAAGAAAAAAGCCTTGCATGCCCGCCAGTTCCAAAGCCTTGGTCGTCTCCCCATAGTTCCGCCCGGTATAGAGGCCATAGCCCAAGCCTGCTGCTTCTAGCACAGCACGCGGTAAAATGGGTTTTTCTCGAGCCATTAGACCAGGTCCGCGGACCACGGGATCGGAAATGCCAAACACCGCAGGCGCTTCACTGCCAGCATAATACTCCTGGCAAAGCCGGGTGATTCGATGACGGTCCCACTCTCGGTCTACGATCTGCCAATCATGGAGTTCCACCATGTTGCCGAGCGCCTGGCGCAGACCATCCAGGCCGCCGCCATACTCCCCGGCAGCACGCGCCATCGTCTCTAAATCGGGATAGCTGTCGCTAAGCCCATCCAAGTTCCGCGAGCCGATAGCGACTGCCTTCGCCAAGTAGCAGAGCACAATCCCTTGCGCTAAACTCCAATCGCTGTTAAATCCCCCAGCCGCTTTAAAAAACGTCGTTTCTTCCGGCGTCGCAGGCACCGTATTTCCACTAAAGCCGATTTCTTTCAAATAGCTTTCGGCGGCCTGACAAATGACATGGGGATAACTTTGATGAACGTCAATAATCACCCCATCCACGTCAAAGACGATGGCATCCGCCACTTCGAGCTGCATCACCGCTCGCGAGGTGGCGAAAACCCCGTTCGCCACCTGCCTCAAGTCCTGGTTCACCGCCGAAATGCCCCCCAGCCGGCATAGCTTAGACCCGGATCGAGGTCTTCGATAAGCAGCAAGCGATTATACTTAGCCACCCGTTCGCTGCGCGCCGGCGCCCCAGTTTTAATCTGCCCCGCGTTGACGGCCACAGCCAAATCCGCGATGGTGGTATCTTCGGTTTCGCCCGAGCGATGCGAAATGACCGTTCGCCAACCATTGTCTTGCGACATGCGAATCGCATCCAGCGTCTCGGACACCGTGCCAATTTGGTTCAGCTTAATTAAGACGGCATTGGCCGTACCTTCTTCGATTCCCCGTCGAATGCGGCGGGGATTGGTCACAAATAGGTCATCTCCGACCAATTGCACCCGATCGCCGACCTGATCGGTGAGAGCCTTCCAACCTGACCAGTCGTCCTCTGCCAGACCATCCTCAATGGACACGATGGGATAATGGGCTAGAAGATCCGCATAAAAATCGATCATCTCCTGCGAAGATTTCAAGCCTTGGGCAAAATGATAGGTTCCGTCCTTGTCTGACCATAATTCGTTAGCCGCCACGTCTAGGGCCAAGGCGATGTCTTGGCCCGGTTCATATCCCGCTTGGCTAATCGCTTCCAACAGCAGGTCGAGCGCCTGCCGGTCACTCTCTAAATCGGGGGCGAATCCCCCTTCGTCTCCAATTGCGGTGCGAAACCCTTTGGCTTTCAAAATGCCCTTTAAGGCGTGGTAGGTCTCGGTGGCCATCCGCAGCGCTTCCCGAAAAGAGGGCGCCCCGGCTGGAATCAGCATAAATTCTTGGATGTCCACATTGTTGTCGGCATGCGCACCGCCGTTAAGCACATTGAGTTGAGGGACTGGCAGGGTGCACGCTCGGGTGCCCCCCAGGTGACGATAAAGGGGCTGTCCCGACACCTGGCTGGCCGCAATTAAGGCAGCCAAAGAGACGCCTAAAATCGCGTTGGCTCCAAAGTTGGATTTTTGCTCGGTCCCATCAAGATCGATCATGGTCTGGTCGATCGGATGCATGTCCAAGACGTCTTTCCCCACCAGCGCGGGCGCAATCCTCTGGTTAACGTGGTCGACGGCATCCTGTACCCCTTTGCCCTGATAGCGGGGGCCGCCGTCGCGCAGTTCTACGGCTTCGTGGGCACCCGTCGATGCCCCCGAAGGCACCCGTGACCAGACCGTGATCCCATCTTGCAAAGTCAGGGAAACCGCTAGCGTAGGATTACCTCGCGAATCCAAAATCTCATGGGCACGAATGGCCCGGATGGTTGACCGATGTTGACGCATGTTCTGATTCCTCCCTAAAATTCACCCTGGCTCCTTGCCTTTGGCTCGAAATCCCCGGCCAGGCTAACGCTCAATCAGCGAGGAGCCGGTCATCTCCGCCGGGGCTTCGATGCCCATGGTGTCCAGCACCGTCGGGGCAATATCTTTCAGTGCGCCCGCTTTGAGCCGGACTCGGCGGAGTTCCTCATTGCCACTCACCAAAATCACCGGCACGGGACTAGTGGTGTGATTAGTGTTGGGCCCCCCGCCCGCTTCCTGCATAATCTCGGCGTTGCCGTGGTCGGCGGTAATAATGAGGGTGCCTCCCGCCTCCAGCGTGGCCGCCACTACCCGCTCAATCTGTTGGTCGACTGCGACCACCGCTTGTTCGGTAGCCTCGAGTTTGCCAGTGTGGCCAACCATGTCGGCGTTAGCAAAGTTCAACACAATGAATTCATGCCCAAGGTGGCCTAAATCCTCAACCACTACGTCGGCAATGCCTTCGGCCGACATCGCCGGAGCCAGGTCATAGGTGGCCACTTTGGGCGAAGGAATGACCTTTCGGTCCTCGCCGGGATAGGCCTCCTCCTTGCCCCCATTAAAAAAGAACGTGACGTGCGCGTATTTTTCCGTCTCGGCCACATGCAGTTGTCGCAATCCACGCTCACTTAACCACTGGGCCAGGTTGTGATCGACATTGGGAGGCTCGAAGACGTGCGGCAAGGGAAATTCCTCATCATATTGTGCCATTCCACCCAGCCAGCGGGGATGGCTAAACGGGCGACCAAACTGACTGAACGTCGGATCCGCCAGCGCTCGGGTGATTTGCCGTACGCGGTCGGCGCGAAAGTTAAAGACAAATACCACGTCGTCCGCAGCGATGGTGGCGACGGGCTGCCCATTGGCATCGACGATCACCGTCGGCACGACAAATTCGTCGTTATGTCCTGCGGCGTAATTAGTCTCTAGCGCTTCAATCGCGCTTTTCGCCGTCGCCCCCTGACCTTCCACCATCGCCCGATACGCCGTTTCGATGCGCTCCCAGCGATTGTCTCGGTCCATGGCATAATACCGACCGGCAATCGTGGCGACTTGGCCCACTTCCGTCCGATTCATCACCCCTGCTAGATATTTAAACGAGGCGGCCGCGCTTTGAGGCGAGACGTCTCGTCCGTCCAACCAACAATGCAGGTAAACGTCTTCGGTTCGTCCCTCGGCTTGCAACATTTCCAAGAGGGCTCCGAGATGCGTTTCATGGCTGTGGACCCCCCCGGGAGACAGCAAGCCCAAGAGGTGCAGCCGATGCCCTTTGGCTTGAGCTAACATTTCGCGCAGCACCGGCCGCGTAGCCAAAGTCTTTTCCTCGATAGCGCGATGAATGCGGGTCAGCGTTTGATCCACCACTCGACCTCCGCCGATGGTCAAATGGCCGACGTTGGAATCGCCCATCTGCCCATCGAGCAACCCCACTTCTCGACCATGGGCGACCACCAGGTTGGAGGGATAGGTTTGAGCAAGACGTGCCATGGTCCGATCCGCTTCAGAAATGGCGTTGGTAGGGCCCGCGTCCGCCACTCCCCAGCCATCGAGCACCATTAATACCGTTGGATGCACCGTTACATCAACCTTTCGCTATACTCGTGTCTGTTTGGCGTGCTCCCATGGCCACTTTCACCATCGAGACCACGTGGTCTAACGACAACGACGCGCCGCCAATCAGGGCGCCGTCCACATCATCTAAGCTTAAGAATCCTGCCAAGTTCTCGGGGTTGACACTGCCTCCGTACAAAATGGGCACCGCAGCCGGCGCCTGCACTTGGTCCAGCCATCGCCGAATCAAGTGGGCCAACTGGCCCACATCTTGGTTTTGCGCCACCCTTCCGGTGCCAATGGCCCAGACTGGCTCGTAAGCAATGATCAGGGGATGTGACGATCCCAGCGGCTTTTTTAAAATAGCCGCCAACTGCCGATCCAGCACGGTTTGGGTCTCTCCCCGATCGCGTTCGCTTTCGGTTTCGCCGATGCATACCACCGGGGTTAGGCCAGCGTGCCAGGCGGCCTCCACCTTCTCCGCGACTAAAGCATCGGTCTCTGCAAAATATCGCCGACGCTCGGAGTGGCCGAGGATGACCAGACGCGCTCCAGCCTCATGCAAAAGATATGCCGACAGCGCTCCGGTGAACGCGCCTTCCGTGCCCAGGTCCATATTCTGTGCGGCTAACTGAACTCCCCCGTCTGCCAAGGATTGTGCCAGCTTAAAGATGGCCACGGCGGTAGGCGCTACGACTAACCCGACCTCTTCTGGGTTCCACCACCCCCGAAGCCGTTCCGTCAACAGGCGGGCGAAACTCGCCGACTCTTCGACCGTCTTGTACATCTTCCAATTGGCGATTAACAGCGAAGATTTCACGATGGCCCTCCCTCCTTCTGTCATTTGGCTGGTTCGTTGGTGCGTTGGTGCGTTGGTGCGTTGGCTCATTGGTTCGTTCCATCCAGCATGGCCTCGGCCCCCGGCCGAAGCCGAGGGCCGAGGGCGGACGCTCTGGGCATCAAGCCCGGGCTACTTGGTTAAGGCGACCACACCAGGCAACGCTTTGCCTTCTAAAAATTCTAGCGCTGCCCCGCCCCCGGTAGAAACATGGGTCAAGCGATCGGTAATCCCCGCCTTGGCCACCGCCGCCACCGAGTCTCCCCCACCGACCACCACTTTGGCGTGAGAGTCGGCCAACAAGTGAGCCACGGCCATGGTGCCGGCAGCAAAGGCCTCCCACTCAAACACGCCCATGGGGCCATTCCAGAACACGGTCTGAGCCGAATCCAGCCATGCTCGGATCTTCTCCACGGTCTTGGGTCCAATATCGAGCGCCATTTCATCACTGGCAATGGCATCCGGAGTGGTGAGACGGTGGGCAGCATCGGCGCTAAAGGCTTTAGCGACAACCACATCCACCGGCAAGCCAATGGTCATTTGCCGATCTTGGGCCAGTTTAAGCAACTCTTTGGCCTTGACCACCGCTTCGTCCTCCACTTTGGACGCCCCTAAATCATAGCCACTCGCCTTGAGAAAGGTATTGGCCATGCCGCCGCCAATGACTAACCCATCCGCTTCTTGCACCAAACGGTCTAACAAAGCCACCTTATCGCTCACCTTTGACCCGCCGATGATGGCCCAATACGGCCGCTCGGGCTGGCCTAAGACCTCCCCTAACATCGATAATTCACGCTGCATCAGCCGACCCGCCGCCGATGGCAAGAAGGCCGGCACCCCAGCCACTGAGGCATGAGCGCGGTGAGCACTACCAAAGGCATCATCGACATAAACATCAGCGAGACGGGCTAACTGCCTGGATAATTCCGGGTCGTTTTTGGTCTCGCCAGGGTTAAAGCGCACGTTTTCCAGCATCATAATCGACCCTGGTTTTAACTGAGCGACCCGACTCTCTACCTCCGGGCCCACCAACCCGGGCACAAATTCGACAGGCTGCCCCATCAATTTTTGCAGATGTTTGGCCACCGGAGCCAAACTGAACTTGGGATCCGGGCCCTTGGGCCGTCCCAAATGGCTCATCAAGATCACACTGGCACCTTGACCCAGCAGCCACGAAATGGTGGGAAGCGCCGCCCGCATCCGGGTATCATCGGTAATGTTGCCGGTATCGGGATCCATGGGCACGTTAAAGTCCACTCGCACTAAGGCGCGTTTTCCCGTCAGCGGGCCCAGATCTTCCAGCACGCGGTAGGCTGCCATTACCGACTCCCGTCCTTTTTAGCGACCATCTCGGTCAAGTCGACCAAGCGCGTCGCATAGCCCCACTCATTGTCATACCAGGCCAGCACCTTGGCCATGTGGTCACCGATGATCATTGTCTCTAAGCCATCAACGATGCTCGAGTGCGGGTTGCCGCGAAAGTCTTGCGAAACCAAAGGCAGTTCGGTGTATTCCAAAATCCCCTTCAGCGCCCCTTCGGCCGCCGCTTTCAACGCCTGATTCACCGTCTCCACGCTCACCGGCTTTTCCGTGGTCACAGTCAAATCTACGATGGAGACGACGGGAGTCGGCACCCGTAAACTGATGCCGTTCAGTTTGCCTTTCAGTTGAGGCAGCACCCGGTGCAATGCCTTCGCCGCTCCGGTACTGGTCGGAATGATGTTCAGTCCCGCTGCTCGAGCCCGACGCAAGTCCTTGTGGGGCAGATCCAACAACCGTTGATCGTTGGTGTAAGAGTGCACCGTCGTCATTAAGCCCTCTTTTATGCCGAAACTCTCATCCATCACCTTGGCCACCGGTGCCAAACAATTGGTGGTGCAAGATGCGTTGGAGATGATGAAATGCTTGGCCGGATCATACCAATCACTGTTCACTCCGAGGACAATGGTCACGTCGTCGTCCGTGGCGGGTGCCGAAATAATCACCCGTTTGGCCCCTGCGGTCAGGTGGGCTTTGGCCTTTTCTGCTTTCGTAAATAGACCCGTCGACTCGACTACGATATCAACGCCAAGATCGCGCCAGGGCAAATTAGCCGGATCTCGTTCGGCCAAGACGGAAATCGTCTTGCCGCCGACATGAATCGTATTTCCCTTGACTTCGACCGTCTGATCCATCTGTCCGTAGTTAGTGTCGTATTTCAGCAAATGGCCTAAAGTTGCGGCATCGGTGATATCGTTAATCGCCACCACTTCAAAGTCTGCTCCGCGGTCAAGCGCAATCCGCAAAAACCGGCGACCAATGCTTCCAAACCCATTAATTCCAATGCGCATCATCCAAAAAAACCTCCTTCGGCTCCGACGCGGTCGGGCCTTATGTATTCAATTCCTTGCGTTCCCCGCTGACCATATAGACCACCCATTCGCCCAGATTGGTGGCATGATCGGCAATCCGTTCCAGATAATTGGCCACAAACACCAAATACGTAGCCTGAGCCGCCGTGTCTGGCCGTTCCCGCATTAAATCGACCAAATCTCGGAAAATTTGGGCGTATAAGTGGTCGACATCATCGTCCAGACGAATCATCGCCATGGCCTCTTCAATGCTGCGATGAATATAGGCGTTTAGTGCCGAACGCACCATCGAAATCGCCAGTCGAGCCATCACCGGCAGATCCACCAAAGGTTTGATCCAAGGCTCATCACTAAGCCTCAGTGTGACTTTGGCGATGTCTGAGGCATGATCCGCCATGCGTTCTAAGTCGGTGATAATTTTTAGCACCGTCGACACGACCCGCAAATCCCCGGCTAAGGGCTGTTGCAGTGCCAAAAGAGTGAGACATCGGCGTTCGATTTCACTCTCTAGGCGATCGACTCGGTCATCATCGGCTATCACTTCTTGGGCTAGGGCCAAGTCTCGATCATCCAGCGAGCGCACCGCCCGCCGGATTTGATCTTCGACTAAGGCGCCCATGCGAATCAGTTCTTGTTCGAGGATTTTCAACTCCTCTTGAAAGTACTGGCGAATACTGGCACCTCTTATTCGAGTTGACCGGTCAGATACGCCTCTGTCCGTTGATCTCGGGGAGCCGTAAAGATAAGCGATGTCTCTCCTAATTCAATCAACGCTCCGGCCTGGATAAATCCGGTAAGATCGGACACCCTGGCCGCTTGCTGCAAATTGTGAGTCACAATCACCACGGTGTACCGCCCCTTTAACTTTACCACCAATTCCTCGATTCGTGCAGCCGCCCCTGGATCCAAGGCACTGGTCGGTTCATCCAGCAAAATGACCTCCGGATCGACGGCAAGCGCCCGAGCCAGCGCCAATCGTTGCTGCTGTCCGCCTGACAGCCCACTCGCCGGCCGGCGCAACTTGCCTCGGACTTCGTCCCAAAGCGCCGCCTGTTTCAGACTGTCCTCGACCACCCGCCGAAGCCCGACCGGATCTTTGACTCCGTGCAGGCGTGGCCCGTACGCGACGTTGTCGAAAATCGAGAAAGGAAACGGCGTCGGCCGTTGAAAGATCATGCCCACCCGGCGCCGCAACTGAGCCACGTCCATATCCCGGCGTAAAATATCCTCATTGTCTAGCCATACCCGCCCCTGAACCTTAGCTCCGGGGCTTCGTTCCACGAGTCGATTGACCACCCGCAACAAGGTCGACTTGCCACATCCTGAGGGCCCAATCAAGGCGAGCACCACGCCTTGGGGCACTTGCAGCGAAATGTCGCGAAGCGCCATCTGAGCCCCGTACCAAACCGAGACGCCTTCCAACCTGAGCTTTGTGGTCGTACTCACTCCCTGTCGCCCCCTCTTCCTCTCCCAGGGCCCCGTTGACGCCGGGTGATCCGATTGGATAAGAGCTTGGCGGCCACGATGGCCAGCGCCGTCATAGCAATCAACAAAATACCGGTCTCCGCAGCCAAAGACGCCCGATCTGGCATCAACCCTTCGGTACGCACGGACCACAGATGGACCGCCAAGGTCTCACCGGGCTGGAACCATCCCCAATGGGGGCCCACATTCAGGCCCGCAGTAAAAATCAATAAGGCCGCCTCGCCTGCCAAACGCGCCCAGGACAGCCCCATTTGGTCTACCAGCGACGCCAAACTGGCGGGCAGCACCATGGTCCATACGGTTTGAAAGGGGGTCGCCCCCAAGGCCAGCGAGCCCTCGCGGAGGCTCTGGGGCACGCCCGCCATTGCCTGGCGAGAAAACACCACCACTTGGGGCAAATTCAAAATCGCCAGGGCCACCGTGCCGGTGCCTACCGATAGCGGCCAATGAAGCGCCCCGATAAGGACTTGAAAGGCGACGAGTCCGACGACAATGGCGGGAATACTTTGCAGGCCGATAAAGAGCCGTTCCAACCAACGGACGGTGGGGGAGGGTCTGACATACTCGCTCAACCAGACCGCGGCACACCATCCCAGCGGCAAGCTAAAGCCTTCGGCCAGAGAAACCATGGTCATGGTGTTGACAATTTCCGGTCCCACCCCCCCGCCGGCTTGAATTTCCCGCGGATACCGCCACAAGAGCCACCAATGCCAATGCTCTAGCCCGTCCCGGGCAAGCGCAATCAATACCCAGCACAATGCGGCCACGGCCACTAACGTGGCCACCGCAGCGATTTGGTGTAGAGTGCGCCCCCGGCTCATTTTTCCGCCCTGCCCTGGCCATAGCCCACCCAGCCCGTCATCGCAGTGACGCCTACAAAGAGAACCATCGCCATAAGGTCCAACACCCCGTGATCCGAACTGCCGTTCGGCAAGATCGCCATGTCGGTCAAAATTTGGGTGGTCAAGGTCGCTCCCGGGCCAAAAAGCCCGTGAAACCGAGCAGCCGTCCCGCCAATGACCATTTGCACGGCCATGGTCTCGCCGACGGCGCGGGCCAGAGCCGTCAAAAACGCCAAGCGCAGGCCGGGAAGGCTCGCCGGCAGAACCAGACGAACCAAGTTTTGATCGTCGTTGGCCCCTAGCGCCAAGGATGCCTGATGCCAGTCTTCTGGGACCTGGGAGAGGGCCTCCATCGCCAAAACCGAAAACGTGGGCAAAATCATTAAAGCCAGCACCAAACCCGCCGCCAACAGACTATACCCCGATCCTCCGCCTAAACCGCGGAGGCCCGGCACCACCACCGCCAAGCCCCACCATCCATAGGCCACGGACGGGACTGCGGACGCGATGGTCAAGGTCCAGCGAAGCCCATGCCGCTCAAATCCGACCGCCACCTGAGTCCCGAAAATCGCCACCCCCAAGCCAAAGGGCACCGCCACCAGCATCGCTAAGCCGGCGACTACGGCGCTTTCGACGACGAAGAGGCCAATTTGCAACTGCCCCCGGCCAGGATCCCACTCGCGACCTAACAAGGTGCTAATCACGCCATGGTGGCGAAGAAAGCTCAGCGCACCAAAGAGCAACACGAGGATCATGAGCGTCAACAGGGCGAGGACGCTAAAGGCAGCCGCAAACACGATCTGTCGCCACATCCGGTCGATTTGCGGATAGGTCCGCGGAGAAGAAAAGAACGCCTTCATGACCCGGTCCGAGGAAAAATGCCAAACGATCGGGCAAGCGAACTGTGGGCCAGAGCGCTCACCAAGCTAAAGACCGCCGGCGACGCCGCTTGCCTCCAATAGATGCGCGGAAACGCATAAAACGGCCAGCCTCGGGATCCTGGGCGATAGGCCTGGCCGCCGATTCGAAGGGTCACCACCCCGGGCCAGCGACGGTCGCCTTCGACATAACCAATGGCGCCCGGAGTTTCCTCGACTGCACGCACAACCGCGCCATTGGACAATTGGATAATTTGCGCCAGATGCCGAGGCGTCTCCCCTAGACTCTGGCTGACTACCGCTCGAGCTCCAGAGCCGCTCGGCCGAGCGACCAAACGAATGGGCCGCGGGTTCCCTCCGAGCGCTTGCCAATGGTGCACCCGACCCGAAAAGATGCGTACTAGGTCGCGACGGGTTACGCTCTCAACCCCATTCTCCGGGTTAGCCACAAACAAGATGGGCATCTGCCCCAACCGCCGTTCGTTCACCGCCGGGCCTCGCCCCAGATCGAGATCCGATAGGGCAATGTCGGCATGGCCAGCGGCCAAGCCGTACCATCCCGCATACGACCCCCCGCCGCTGATGGCCACCCGAATTTCAGGATGCTGACGGGCCCAGCCGCTCACCACTGCCCGCGCATACGAGAGCAGGGACGTCGCCCCCATCACCGTGATGCTAGCATCGGGCCGGGCCCCGGGCGTTAACAGCAAGCCCAGCGCTAAGATCATCCGCATCAGCCAGGTCATCATCGCCGCCCCTCCCGGGTTAATAGCCAAACCGTAAATTCCGATCCTTGTCCGACCACACTTTTTACCTCTATGCGACCTTGGTGCAATTCAATAATGTGTTTGACGATGGCCAAGCCCAACCCAGTTCCCCCAGAGGCGCGCGAGCGCGCCCGGTCGACGCGGTAGAAGCGCTCGAAAATTCTCGACAGGTCCCCGGCGGGAATACCAATGCCGCTGTCGCGAATTCGAATCGCCACCATTTCTCCGGCTGGGTCGACCAATGAGTCGATGCGCACCTGACCGCCGTTGGGCGTGTATTGAATAGCGTTAGAGACCAGGTTGATAAAGAGTTCGGACAACAGATCCGGATCGCCCCAGACCAAGGGGAGATGGAGCGGCAGTTCACTGGTAAGATTTAGGCTCTGCGCCCTGGCTCGGGCTTGCAGCTTGGTTAAGGTTCCGTCTACGATCAAGGTAAGATCGACCCATTGCCAGCGCACCGGCAAACTATGGTGCTCCATTCGCGACAACGCTAACAAGTCATCGACCAGCCGGGTCATGCGGTTCGTCTCTTCATAGATTAACTCTAAAAATCTCGGGGCCATCTCTAAGTTGGGATCATCCAGCAAGGTTTCGGTAAACCCCTTGATGATGGTCAAGGGCGTTTGCAACTCGTGACTCACATTGGCCACGAAGTCTTGGCGCAGGCGATTGACTTGGCGCTGTGAGGACACGTCACGCGCCACCAACACAGCGCCCAGGCCCCCGATCGGTTGATTAATGGGAGCTATCGTACATTCAATGACCACATTCTCATCTTCGGCCGGACTCCAGTCATTCGTCACGGTGACGCCCTCGCGGGTGACTCGATCCAACGCATCATGCAGCCCGGTATCGCGAATAATCTCCAGCACATGCCGCCCCTGGGGGTTTTTCTCTTCCACCATGAAAAGGCGCATCGCCGCCTGATTAATTAGAGAAATCTGCAGGCCATGCCCAAATATAATGATTCCGTTGGCCATGCTGGTTAAGATCGTCTCCAGTCGATCTTTGTCTTCACCCAAGTCTCGAGTGCGCTCCTTCAACACCTCGGCCACCCGGTTCATTCCATGGGCCAATGAGTCCAGAGGATCTTCCTGGTCGAGATAGACGCGGGCCTCCAGGTCGCCCGAGGCCCATCGATTCACGGTTTCTTTTAATTGCACCGTCGATTCTTGAAGCAGCGCGGACGACAGCCGACTCTGCCGCCATTGCCCCACCCCCCATATCCAAGCCAGTGCGAGGAAAATAGCAGCTTCCACGGCCCCGTGGGGTAGATGCACAATCAAAACCGCCACAGTGGCCAAGAGGAGTGCCCCCAAGATTGCCCAGGGTCCAAGCATCACAATGACCGAAAGCGGTAGCCGACACCACGTACGGTTTCAATAAAGCGTGGCGGCGCCGTCCCTTCCTCGAGTTTTTCGCGCAGATGGCGGATATGCACATCCACCGTGCGCGCATCCCCAAAAAAGTCTTCGCCCCAGACCCGAGCCAGCAATTCATCCCGGGTAAAGGCTCGCCCGGGATGACGGGCCATGATATGCAATAGTTCGAACTCGGTAAAGGTCAAGCTGATCTCGCGGCCATCTAACGACACGTTGCGCCGTTCAGCATTGATGACCAAGCCATGCACCGAGACCTGACCGTCTTGTGACTCGCGGGGTTTGGCCGTGCGCCGTAAAATCGCCTTAATTCGGGCCACCAGTTCGCGCGGAGAAAAGGGCTTGGTCACGTAATCGTCCGCGCCCAATTCCAAACCCAACACCCGGTCGACCTCGTCCTTGCGCGCCGTCAACAAAATGATGGGCACATCGGTGAATTGCCGAAGACTTCGGCAGACGTCCAATCCTGACATCGCCGGCAACATCACGTCGAGTACAATTAAATCCGGTGCATCAGCTCGGGCCCGCGCTAAGGCCTGTATCCCGTCACCTTCCACCATCACTAAAAACCCTTCGCGCTCCAGGTTATATTGAACCAGTTCGACAATGCTGGGCTCGTCATCCACGACCAGTACCCTTTGCATGCCTATTCCTGCCCTCCTGCCTGCGTCGCCTGCGAAAGCAGCACATGGCGCCCGTTGACGGTGACCTCGGCCACGGTCAACGATGTGGTCAGTTCAATCCATTGGCGCACCTGTTGTTGAACGACCATCATCCGCTGAAACAGGTTCTCGCGTACGTCCAAGGTGAGATCCAACTGCAGCCGAATCCCTTCTTCGGTCGCATGCACGATAACTCGGGAGACCGAACGGATCCCCGGGCAACTCTCGGCGGCATGTGCCGAAATGGATGCCAGCACCGTATCCGCAATATAAAACTTGCCAAGCATGGAGTAGGTTGGGCGCACAATCGATTTCTCCTCCGTCACCCGATGACCCCGGCCATGGTGATAGAAAATAAACTGCAAGGGCGCGACCAAATAGCCAGAAAAGGTTTTCCGCACTTCCAACGTCGGGGCGGGGATGACATGTTTTCCTTCTTGCGTCCGTTCCCGCTTCGCCGTCTCGATGTCGCTTGCACTCGCCAACTGCTCAATCGTCACCCATTCGATCGGAGCCTCTTGCAAGTCGATCGCCGCTAAAATCTTAGTCACCATGTTGCGCGAGGTTCCCAACACCAGCAGTCGACTCGGGTCGCTTTGGGCTAGGGCCTGACGAATATCTTGGGCATGTTCCGGGTCCAGCAAAATCGCTCGCTTGACCGCCGCCATGCGCGTGACTTCCCGTTTCGCCGAATGGCCGGCGACGATGCGTCCATCCACAATTAATAGGCCATCATCCAAAATGGCGTCTGCCAAATACCGGTCGGCCACCATGGAAGCGCGATGACTCTTTCCCGAACCGCTGGACCCTATCAA
The DNA here is from genome assembly GCA_023475835.1 of Bacillota bacterium. GTDB lineage: Bacteria > Bacillota > Sulfobacillia > Sulfobacillales > Sulfobacillaceae > JAMCVM01. The sequence continues at coordinate 16,117 of JAMCVM010000225.1, forward strand.
CGCAATGACAATCATAAACCCACCACCCGGAAACGTAGACCGTGGCCCGCGGCGTCTCTTGGCCGCACTCTACCGTAGCTCTTTCGGGTCTTCACCGCCATCCCTCCCTCGGTCGTGGGCATCCGTCGTTGCCTTCCCGCTTTGCCTTCATTGTATCAAACCTCATCGGCAAGACGGAACGTCTGTCAACCTCGACGCCACGACGATCTCACCCGAACACCAGGCACTTTGGATGTCCTCGCGACGGGTTCTCTCTTGGCAGAGTTCGGAACGAGGTCTATGCTGACCCCAGAAGAATGCACCAGATTGACCCACAGGGTGGAGGTGTTTCAGCAGTGCGATCAATACTGCCTCAAGATTTGTTCGAATTTCGTCTGCTCGGCGATAGTGACCTCATTCCCAAAACAAACCAATTGGTTTATGTCCAAAGCCAGGCGAGCACAGAGGATAATCAATATCATACGGACCTTTGGATTCTCGACAGCGCCCAAGGGGCCCCGCGAGCGCTGACCCAGGGGCCGTCCGATTCTCATCCTCGAGTCTCCCCAGATGGGCGCTGGCTGGCCTTTCTTCGTCGCCCGCAAGATGCTGCGACAGGGCAAATCTGGCTGATGGATTTACACGGCGGCGAGCCCTTTTGCCTCAGCCCCATGGCACACGGCGTCGAGAGCTTCCTCTGGCGCCCCGACAGCCAAGGCGTTTTTGCCTTGGCGGCACTAGATGCGCTAGGGTTGCAAACACCGCAGAACCCGGACGGCGCCAAAGAGTCCAAGTACCATCAGTTTACGAGTGATATCAAAATCATCACTACGCGCGCACATAAACTCGATGGAGAAGGCTACTTTGGGGACTATCGCCGCCAAATTGTCGACTACCCACGGAACGGGACGCCCCGGCAACTCACCCATGGCCCCCGGCATCACCAGGGTCTAGCCGTCACCCCGGATGGACGCTACCTGATTACGGCCAGTCGATACGGCGAGGATGCCGATGCCCGGCTTTTTGACCATCACCTCTATCGGGTAGCGACCGACGGCTCAAGCGCCCCTGAGCGGATTACTCCGATTGAACTCAATGCGGAATATCCGGTCATTTCCCCCGACGGCAAGACCGTCGCCTTTCTGGGAACCGATCCCACGGCTCTCGGCTACGATAATCCTTCCCTATTCGTGGTTCCGATTGACGGCAGCGCTCTGCCGCGGCGCTTAGGCGGCGACTGGGACCGGCCGATTGGCAATTTAGTGCTCAATGACATGCCCGCGCCGGCCACCGATCGCCCGGAATTTATCTTTGCTAAAGATGGCCAGTCGCTGTTGAGCTTGGCCTCCTCCAATGGCCAGTCGATGGTCGTCCAAGTGCCGCTAGAGCCGACAGCACCGGTTTCGATTCTCGCTCAAGGGCCCTACGTGATTTATCAGTGTGCTTTCGCCAACGATGGGGCTCAGGGCTACCTTTTTGTCTCAGATCCCACCGACCCCTCCCAAGTGATCTCGCTCGACCACACGGGGCAGACGCCACGCTGGGCCCCCAATCGCGAGCTTCTGAGTCAGATGCCACTGGCCGTCCCCGAACGCTTTGAGTTTCACGCCCACGGAGGCCCTACCTGTGAGGGGTGGATCATGATGCCCCCCGCATCAGATTCAGACCGACCTGTGCCCGTTGTCTTAGAGATTCACGGCGGGCCCATGGCCCTTTACGGCTGGGCGTTTTTTCTCGAATTTCAATGGCTGACCGCCCTCGGCTATGCCGTGGTCTTCACCAATCCGCGCGGTTCTCAAGGTTATGGGGAAGCTTTCTGCCGAGCCATCCAACGGCGATGGGGCGACCTCGACTATGAGGATTTAATAGCGGGCTTAGATCACGCCTTAGCGGCCTATGGGGACCGGCTGGACCCGACCCGCCTGGGGGTCATGGGAGGATCGTACGGCGGGTATATGACCAACTGGATCATTGGGCACAACCAACGCTTTCGAGCGGCTATTACCATGCGGTCGGTCGTGGATTGGCGAACGATGCTAGGCACCGGAGACGCTGGCCCCGAATGGATCGAACGCGCAGACGGGGTATGGCCCTGGCAAGACGATGCCTGGTATCGTCAGCAGAGCCCCCTGACCTACGTGGAGGAGATGGCTACCCCGCTGTTAATCGAGCATCAAGAAGACGATCTGCGCTGCCCGATTGAACAGGGCGAAATGCTCTATAGCACCCTTCGTCAGTTGAATCGAGCTCCGGTCAAGATGATCCGCTATCCCGGCGAATCGCATGGCATGAGTCGAAACGGAAAACCGTGGCACCGAATCTTTCGCTTGGATAGTTTCCGCGATTGGTTTGAGCAATATCTTTGACACTCGCCTTGGGTACACGCAGGAGATTCTTGCGAGGAACGTACTTCGGTGTGCTTTACTCGCAAGGGGTGAGCCACCCCCCTGTCCAGTCGCCCAAAGGTCTCTGGTGACTTGGTGTGAGGGTTGGCCGAATCCTGTTAACGTCTGGTCTTGGCAACGCGATACATTTCACGTCTCCCCCGATCGCGAGAGACAACCGCCAACGTATCCATTTGTCCACGGACGAACAGATCCTCAATATAACGTCAAAGGTATAGCTTGGGGACGACCAACCTTCGCCTGACGGCTAGGGGCTGCCTCGGCCCGAATCGCACCGGTAGAATTACCGTGACCAGGTAGACTACGCGCGGATCATAGTTTTGGTAGGTGGGCGTGCGCCATTTTGTTGGGAACCCATGATGCAGCAAGGTGTTCAGACGTCCACAGGCTTAGAATCAAATCGTCAAATGTCACCCGCGCGCAGTATATATTGGCCGGTCAGGGGAGCATCCCACGTTCGCAAAATCGCTGTTGCCCTCGCAGGGATGACGTTCATCGACCCAGACTCATCTGAGGATGCCGGTTTAGGAATGTCTCACTAAAACCGGCTAGGAAGTCAAGAGATTCGATTCGTTCTCGGGTGCAAGTCGAGGCACCGAGGCGAAAAGGCAATCGGTGGAAATCCCAGGAGATCTTCGAGCAGGGCTGGTCTGATCGTGGACAAGATTCCTACAGAACGACCAAACTGGTAGAATTTGGTGTTGCAATTGCCATCGAGACCGCGACAGGAAACAGATTCAGCGAGCCGCCTGAATCTTTTATGAAAACTCTCCTATACGTGAAAGGATGTGACCCATCACGCGCATTGCCTTGTACGCTCGGGTCAGCACCCGAGACAAAGACCAGAACCCCGAGACCCAATTGCTCCGCTTACGGCAGTTTGTCGCCCAACATCCGGATTGGCAGGTGACCAAAACCTATGTCGACCAGGCCAGCGCCAATGACTTGTTGCATCGGACGGCCTGGAAGGCCCTGCAAGATGACGCCATTCAACATCGCTTGGATGCGGTCTTAGTCTTTAAACTCGACCGCGCCTTTCGCTCCGTCAAACACATGCACGATACCTTGGCCATCTGGGGCGCGCTATCCGTGGGCTTTCTCAGTGCTCAGGAAGGCTTTAACACCGCGACCCCGATTGGTCGATTGCTGTTGAACTTGCTGGCGAGCCTGGCGGAATTCGAACTCGATACCATCAGTGAACGGGTCCGAGCCGGGATGGCCCGGGCGAAGCAAGAAGGCAAACGCTTTGGGAATCGTCCGATTGAAACCAACGCTAAGAAATGGCAAGCGACCCAAGCGGCCGTTCGGGCGGTCGAAACCAGGCAATTGAGCTACCGGCAAGCCGCGAAACAATACGGGGTCAGCGTCAGCACGATCCAACGGACCCAAGTGAAACTCAAGCAAAAAGACCCCGCTTAGGGCGTACCCCCGAGCCGGGTCTTTTTTTATCCGTAGGCAGGCCCAGTTCATGCGGGGTTCAGGGATCGCTTCGGAGCGTATTCTCATGCCCTGCCAGGAAGTCGTTCGGGGTACGGGGCACACGACCCGTTTAACACGCACCGAATAATACAATGGCTCTACGTAGCCAGCCTGCATTACTGCGTCGGCCATGTCCGCAGCCAACTGGTCATCCTGCTTGGCATTGGCCGTATTTGTCAGTTCGGTATTCCATATCTGCCACTGATGTTCAAATCCAGGCTCATGCTGGTAAAAATAGACCAGCGCGGAGAGCCCCATGCTATTTTCTGTGTCGCCCGTCGAATAGGTGCCCACTCACTTCCAAAATGCCTCCCATGCCGCATGTTTGGTTGCAGGCGTCTTGGCTAGCTTGTAGGAGTCCGTAAAATGCGACAACTCGGCCTGGTCTTCAGCCGCGGTCATGCCTTCCGATTGCAAGTCGGAGCGGTAAGGCTCGGGCTGCTTCGCCACCCAAGCGGCAAGATAGGCAATGTCTTTTTTAGCTATCCGGATAATCGGCTGCCAAGACGCATAGGACACACCGAGCGAGCTATTGGTGGGATTGCCCATGGCTTTCACGTCGACCGGATCGTACTGCGAAAATACCAATTCTTGGCCGCGTACTCCACGAACGATTGCGGCCCATAATCACCGTCATAGCTAATGTGGGCGTTGGCCTGCAAGGGCAGGCTGGCCGTGTCTCGGAAGTTGGCCGTGCCGTCGCCGATGACATAGCCCGGATGATTGTTGGGGATGATGCCGTTCCACACAATATCTCCATACGAGGTGTTCAATGGCGAGTTCTCCACTGGCAGTCACAGAGTCAAACCCTCGCCCGGATGGTCCTAGACTCAGCCACATCGTGAAGCCCCGTGGCCGGGATATTCGTCCCTGAACTCCGGCCATGACTCGTATCTTGGGACTTCGAATCTGCATGAGCAAAATGCCTGCGTGACCCCTTCTCCAGCAAACCGAGGAAGACGTCACGCAGGCCGGTAGGGAAGGCTAAACAGTCCGCGAAGAGCCGTTTTCGGATCCCACCTCAGGGGGCAGCAACGGTTCGTGCAAGCCTACCCCGCCTCACTTCGGAATATGCACTTTGTGTCCTTTGACCGGGAATGGATCATTGGTCAACGTGAAGCTATCGCGGCGGCGTTTTTGCTTAAAGGGGGGGATACTCGGCGCGACCAGCAAAGAAGTGGTCGCATGCCTGACCGAGGTGCATGATGGCCATTGGCTCGCCGTTTTTGGCAACCTTTAGCATTCACGGGAATGAGGCGTGTGTCATCGCGTTCCATTGGCGCCGCAGGGCGGCTTCAGAAGGCGTCGGCAAGGAGGGTTTGGCTTTCCAGGCAGCATACGGTCGCTACCATGGATCCAGGGCCTAGTGGTAGGCAAAGCGCGCCGTCCCCGCCGGATTGCGGAAGTACGTTTCTTGCACCTCGTTGGGAACGAGGGCAATTTTATGGGCCAGCATCATGACGACGCCTTCTCCACCACGTGTATCACGCCTTCCAGCAATTTTTGATTCTTTCCGGGTCGGCTCCCGTAGAGTCGAGCCGAAAAGACGGTGATGATTTCCAGCACGTCTTGGGCCAATTCCTCTTCAAAGGCGGGGTCGTCCCCTTGGTTGAGAATGACCACCTCCACCTGTTTGGCCTCGCAGATGGCAAAGACTAACTCGGCCCCAAACCGCAACAGTCGATCCTTGTGGGTCACGACCAGCCGGCCGATCCGGTCGGCGAGGATGCCATTCAAGAGACGTTTGAGGCCCTTTTTGTGGTAGTTCACCCCAGACCCAAGATCGGCCACGACCTCAAACGCCCAGCCTTGACGAGCGCCATAGCGTTCCAGTACCTGCTTTTGCCGCTCCCGATCGTCTTTCTGGTCAGGATGCAACCCCCGCGCCTAGGCCACGGTTTTCCGGTCGCTTGGGGTCCGAGCCCTGAGACTCGGATCCCAAGCGACTCAGATCATAGCGCCGATCCCCGCCACTAGTCCGTGCATCCGGTAAGAGCCGTCCCTCCCGCTCCCATCGACGCAAGGTCGTCGGGGTGACCCCCAAAAATTGAGCCGCTTCGCGAATACTCACCAATTTACGATCCATATCCACACCCTACATCATGAGTTGACACTCCCCATGCGTAAACGCAGGGGATTCTTGCGAGAAACGCACTTCGGTGCGCTTTACTCGCAAGGGGTGAGCCAAACACCCCCTACCCAGTCGCCCGAAGGTCTCTGGTTACTTGCCGTGATGGTTAGACTTCGCTAACCACCTTGGTTCTCCGAATCCTGTTCACGTCTGGTCTTGACGACGCGATACATTTTACGTCTCCCACGATTGCGAGAGACAACCGCCAATGTATCCATTTGTCAAAGGGCGAACACATGCTCAGTATAGCACGCAAGGTATAGCTTGGGGACGACAAATCTTCGCCTGACGGCGAGCACCTTATATCCCCATACCTAAAGGTAGGGGTTTTACGGCGCGTTTGATAAGTATACACAACATTTAAGGAGACTGTTCCAACCCTTCAGGCAATAAGATTTTCTGGCCGCGTTCAGCGCTTTGGATAGCGCCAAACACCATGGATAGGCTGTGCACGTTATCGAAACACTCAGTTTCTGCGCTGGTCCCGAGCTCTAACGCTGCCATCATAGCATCCAAGGCGTCGCCGTGACCACCAGCACCCGTGGCTGGAGCCATCGCTAACTGCCGACGGGTGGAGCGCATAAACTCCTTGGACTGCTCATCTTCCACCACCTCGGCATAAGGGGGATTCGCCCCATCCCAAATAAGGGTCCCTCGACTTCCCGTAATGCGCCAGTTCGATTCCCAAGAGGTGGGAGCTCCTTCCGCTGCCCAAGATCCCCGATATTCAAAAATCATCTGATCCGCCCATTCAAAAATAGCGATGGCTGCCGCGTGCCCCTGATACCACGATCCTGGCGGGTTAAAGGCATGGCAATAGACCGACGTGGGATTGGATCCGAGCAAGAAGCGAGCCTGATCAAACGTGTGAATCGCCATGTCCAGCAACAGCGGTTCGCTCATAGTTTCGCGAAATCCGCCAAAATGCGGACCTAAAAAGAAGTCGGCGGCCGCAA
>JAMCVM010000026.1 GCA_023475835.1 Bacillota bacterium
AGGGCACCAACAACAAAATTAAAATGACCCGGCGCCGGGGATATGGGCGGACGGGAGTGGAATTGCTCAATGCCCTCATGGCCTTGCCCTGGTATTATCAAGATTTGGATCGCGCTCAAGGCCTTCCATCCGAGGTGGCTTAGCCAGGTTTCTGCGGGCATCGAACCTTCTCGCGCTAGCCTTTCCTTCCCGAGGGCAGGACGAGTTAGGCGTGGTCAACCACGCCCACACGGCGGTAAAAGCTCAGGGTCTCGCTCGGCTAGTGATATGCAGCAAATTTTCTCCTGGATTCAAAGAACAAACGCATTAACACCCTATTAACAGCTGCGTATATCCAAACCCGTAAAACCTCAATGACAAAAAGTGCGTAAGAACCTCATGGCGAGCTCATGCGATTGTGTTTCAAAGTCTTGGTTCGGATCCGTGCCTTGAAGATACTGACGACTGTGATGCTGTTCTGACTGCGATAGTCCGCCGATGAATCACCGTGAGGGCAAGGTTTGTCGAATGATAATTTCCGACGACATAATCCCATCGCCCTAATTCCCAGGCAGTTCCCGTGGGTTCGCCGTCTCCCGCTTCGTAAACATCGAGCGTTCCACGACCGGGTAACCCTCCGTCAGTCGCTGCTTGGGCAGCGATCGTCCGTACTATGCCCTCGGTGTCTTTACGGGTTTTGCCAAGCATGCCCTGTAGAACACGCCACCATCCATCTTGGTGCCAGACAATAGTCGACCCAGTCGCGAGATTGCCGAATAATGGGCCGTGAGCGTAGGCGAAATCTTTAGCGTCGTCCAGTTCTGAAGCATGATAGTTTTGTTACCTCCCCCGCCTTATGTCGAATCATGGATCCTGTGGTGGGCCAAGCCTGGTGCACGGGTGCTTCTCCATCCTCTGCCGAACGGCTCAGAATGTGGTAGAACAAGCCCGTGGCGGTAGCGTGTCATGAGAGTAGTGTATCAGTAAGCGATGGGAACTGTGGCAAGGATGAATAATGGAGAGTCGCTATGGCATTAACGGGCAATGAGTGTGCCCTAAGCAGCAAAGGAAATATTCCCTAACTAAATCCCCGCAAACTCACCCGGATTCGGCAAAGACCACGTCGTGCAAGCCGATGACCCAGAGTGGCCTGCGACCCAGCACGGGCGTCAAAGGCAGCGCCTTTTCATTGGACATCCCCCCGCGGTAACCCAATTGGCGTGCTTGACGTTATACACGGTAACGGCCTAACGGCATTCTGAGGTACGTGACGGCCCTGGGAGGGAATTTGAGTGTCTAAGTATTTTCCACTAATCCGGCAACGGCGCTGGAAGGTGATTCTGGGTGCCATCCTTACGAGTTCCATCCTGCTCGCGGCCAATGTATCGACGGCGTTGACCCTGTCAGCCCACGCCCACCCAACCCCTGTCCATCTAGCTAGTCTTCAGATGGAAACGGCGATGGCGGGCTGGGCGACGGATCAGCACTTAGCGAGTCCTAAGGCGCTCTTCGGCGGCCAGATACTGCATACCGTCGACGGTGGGCGGCAATGGACCAACGTAACCCCACTCCATGTCACGTTTAATGAGCAACCCGGGCCGCTGAGCCTTCCCCACGATACAGGCACCGACTTCGTCAGCCCGGCGACCGCCTGGGCGGCAACAGAAACTTCGATGCCCGCTGACGGGACGGGGACGATATTGCTCAGTGTGACGCATGATAGCGGGATGCATTGGCAGCAGTGGACGGTGCATCTACCCCAGCTTTCAGACTCAGACCCAGACCAGGGAGTCTTTAACCCGATTGTGAACCAAGTCGACTTTGTCAATGCCCACGTCGGCTGGATGGTCTTCGGACCCCTCATTCCACCCGGTGGGGCCATGGCAGGATCCTACGGCATGGAGTTGTGGCGCACCACCAATGGCGGTCATACCTGGGCACGCGTGTATCAAACGGCCCATGGAATCGATAGTTGGCTCACGTTCGATAGTGCCACGAGGGGTTGGATGGTCTTGGAGGCCAGCAACCGGAACATCCCCCTCTTCGGCGTGAATACGTTGGAACGCACGCTCAACGGCGGACATGCCTGGACTGCTGCATCGATCAACCTGATCTCGGGACTCAATCTGACCGAACTGCCGCCGACCTTCGATGGGACACGTGGCATTTTGCTGACCACCCTGTTCCCTGGAATCTTCACGATCCTACGGACCGATAATTCCGGGCAACACTGGGGCGACCTCTCGACCACGCCCATTATCGCGCCTTCACACTGGACGGGACAGACGATTGGGAGCCGAGTCGTCTGGATATTGACGCCGACCAAGCTCTGGCGTTCGACAACTGGGGGACGCACCTGGACCGTACAAAGCACAGCCGCCTTTCTCCAACCCGGCCTGAAGGGAAATGATACGAAGAGCATCGACTTTATAACGGCACAGGCCGGATGGGCGTCGGGCAATTCGCTGAGTAGCTCCCGGGTGTGGAAGACCACCGACGGGGGTCGGAGTTGGACCTCTTGGACACCTGTGGTCGTGCGGTGAAGTAGCCGAGAGGGCCGATTTACGTGCAGCCGAGCCTGTTCAGAATATGAAAACGGATGGGCGGGCTCCCTATCGGACGCTGTTTATGGGATTAAACGGGAGTAAATGTGCCTGAAGGACCCTCCTCAAGCATTCCTGCCTATGCAAGGTTAACGCTCGTTTGCCAAGATCATTACCGCACCCTGACCAACTGGTTGGGGTGGTTTTTTATGCGATGGGAGTGCGTTTCCAATGCAGGAACCGAACGCCATCCAACGTGGTCAGGAAAGACGGGCCGCGCTAGGATGTCCCAATAGACGAAAGGACGTGATGGTATGTCCGATTCCCAGCACCACGCCGCTCCACTCACCAGTATCCGCCGTCGGGGCATGGTCGTCGTTACCAGCCCGGCTTTAGCGCTCCATAGTCCGGGGCTGCCCGGGCTGGCTTGGGCCTTTGCCGCAGCGGCTTTGTTGTGCGCAACCCTCGCGTTCTTCGGCCTTTTGTAATCCTGAAAAAAGCGGCCGTCACCGCATCTCGACTCAAGGGAGGTGACTCTTTATGGTTGCTTATCCAACGCATGACGCCGCGCGCTAGCCCTCACCACCGGAGCCATCATCTGTGGGCTCGCAAGCACCGGGCTCCACCTGCCTCTGTTGCCCGACACGGCCTTGCCTCCCCGTGATCGGGGCCGGCATTTGCGCTGGTGAGTCTAAGGCTGCCATCTCCCGCAGTTCGGGCGTCCATCGGTCGAGTTTGTAGCGGTATTTCCAGGGAGCCGAGATCTCGTAATCGAGTTTCCTAACTGGCATTGGTGGTCGCCGGGTCAGCCCTTCTTAGGCGCATGAGATCCCATCGCAGTTTGCCATGTTGCTCGCCATTGGGGCATCGACCACGACCGTCCGGAACCTGCCTCAAGTAGTTCGACCGTGGCCCATTCCAGGGTTTGGCCAAAGCGCGGATAATACCGTCCGACCCGCTCGATATGATGCCAGAATCCTGACATTACGCAGTGGTATACTAGAGAAGAAGGGAGGGTAAATAATGAATGTGGTGCGTACCGTCATCGACCAGGAACGAACGCGACGCGAAGACGCTGTCCAATTTGCGCGCAATAGCGTACGTCTAGAAGGGTTTACGCTCAGCGAAGATGCCGAGGCGCTGTTCGCCCGATATATTCACGGGGAACTGACGAACCCGGAACTTAATGACGCCGTTCGCAAGTTGGCTGGCTTGTAATGGATTATCCCATTGAGGAGGGACTGTTAACTGCCAACCGGATTCGTGAGCTCGAAGTATTCCCGGTTGTTGGAACTTTTGACTCTATTCATCTCCGGACCATACACTCCCGCATTTTTCAAGATCTCCCTCATCATCACCCCGGGCAATTCCGACGCGAGGCATCCGCCTGGGTGAAAGCCCGCGAATTAGAGAGTCGGGCGACTTCTATTACGTGCCCTATGCGCCTCGGTGCATGGTGGAACCCGGTCTGGTCCGGGTATTGAATGACCTCCACGGACCCTACGCTTTCGCGGGCCTATCCCTCGACCAATTCGCAGCGCGGATGGCCCAATTGTATAGCGACCTCGATTACCTCCACCCGTTTAGTGAGGGGAACAGTCGCACCTTGCGCACGTTCACCCCTCAACTGGCCCGTGAAGCGGGATTCGACCTGGACGGGTCTTCGAGCCATGCTGATAGCATCGCCCGTGACCAGCTCTATCGGGCGCGCGACTTGGCTGTGATTCGCCAGGCTTTCCCCAGACTGGACGAACAGAGAGCCATGGAAACGGACGACCGCATGGAATACGAAACCTATTGGGTTCTCAAAAAACTCCAACAAGCCACCCCAATTGACGTCATTATTCGCAAATACACAACGCCTCGCCTAGACCGTACAAATGCACCGCCTATGGCAAGCAGAGATGAACCAGAAGAAGAATACGAGCTCGAGTAACGTCCAATCACACGATACCTCCCCAAGCCAAAAGTCAGACTGATGGCCCACGTTAGCATTCCGGGACATTCGGGGGCGTATATGCCACAAGCCTGGAGCTAACCATTCCCAGGCTTGTGGTGTTAACGGGCAGGAGTGTGCGGTAAGGGGCGTTATACCGTTAGGAGTGTGCGGTAAGGGGCGTTATACCGTTAGGAGTGAAATCTTCCCTGGGTCACTGGCGTTATCAAGGGTAGATAACCTAACGACAGGCGGCGCTCTTGATGGCTATACGCAGACACCATATTGCTCAGATTGTCATGATGCTTGCAACTGCCACGGCTGGGATAATGGTCACCGCTGCACGCCCTGTCCCGCTTTCGCCCGCGACGACGACCGCGCACATCCCGACAACAAAGACCGCCGTCTACGCGGTTGTCTCCACTCGGTCTATCACGAAACCTTTGCCGAATTTAAGCAAGCCATTGATGACTGTTTATCCCACGTTTCGCACCCTTGTCT
>JAMCVM010000002.1 GCA_023475835.1 Bacillota bacterium
TGGACTACGATGACTTATCGAATGGGAAACCTCTATTCGGTGGAATGATACCAATTACTGCACAACCTCTCTTGCCAAAGACTTGTGGGTAACGTTTAGCTTCGATCCAGGGGACGTTGGCACCCAAACGCAACGAAGGGATTCGATAGGCCGCTTTCGATGGTGAAGGCCTCTCCGTTGCTCGCCTCTCCGTTGCTCGCCTTTCCGTTGCTCGCCTGCCTTGTTCTTACGCCGACCAAGCGACTTCTCGAGCAATAATGGCCCAGTCTGCCATAAATTCATGATCCATCGAAACCCTGTATGCGGTTGAAGGCGAAAGGACAGGTTGCCCGCTTGCCGCCACGAAGGCGAAGGCCCCGCTGATTCGACCGATGATCGTCACCAGTATCCGCTACTTTGAGAGGGGACAAAAAACAGCGGAGGAGACAGGATTTTCTCGGCATCCCTTGCATTCACTAAGAAAGCGTCGTCTTAACAAGTTTGGTCAGCGCAAAACATGGAAGACCAGACGGATGGTCTCAACCCGATGAAGGTTAGAAAATCGTTGGACGAATCCAGTCGCTTGACGTGCGAAGCGCCAGCGTTCGCGGGGGAGATTGTCGGGAAGGTCAGCGATTATCGTTTGGTGGTCGACCACGGCGGTCCCTCACGAAGGGATGGGAACCTTTTCGCCACGCCTTTCATAACGGATAGCCGCCGGTGGAAAGAAAATTCCCCACCTTTTTCTAAGGTGATGACCGAGCCCACCGCTCCGCGGACCCGGTCCACCAACGCGCCTTCCTCGCCGGCCGTGAGAAGGGCCCGGGATCTACACGAGCCCTCGCATCTCGATGTGCTGCTCCTAACACGGAACCATCCCGAAATTGGCATTCGCCTTCTTGGGTCGGCGCAAGCCTAAGGGCTGACTATCATTCGCCGGGCGTTCACCGCTGCCCAGTCAGTGGGTCCATCCCTAGAGAGCATGGGGGATTCGTCGGTTTTTGACCCCGAACTTCGCGTTCGCGCAAGATGTGACCGACAACCGTGCATGTTGAGCAGGTCTGGTGTCCAACGTCCACAAGAAATGGGGGAGCTATCCACGTCGCAAGTGCCTGGGACGTTGGTCCTTTTCGGTGCAACCAAACGGACGCGAGAGGCGTTATCTACTCAAACGGAGCAACCTTTGCTCGACATCTCACGGTTAGGAGTGGAGATCATGCGCTGGAACCCTTGGCTCAAGGGAATATTGCTCGCAACCGCCGCGCTTCTCGGCAGTGGATTGAATCCAGTCACCCCGGCTTCTCCGCCAGCCATTGTCCAAGGGCCGAGGGCCACGATACACGGCCCTGTTCCCACCCATCTCAAAACCCCTCTGACCCTTGACGCGGTCGCGGTTGCGACCCCTTCGACCATCATCTTGGCCGGCACTGAATACGGAACCCCAAAACCCGTCGGCGTGTTGGAGTCTAGTGACAACGAGGGACGGACCTGGAACCGATTGGCCACCCTCTCCGGAATGTCCTGGGCTCGGCTTGTGTTCGCCAACACTCGCGACGGCTGGGCGAGTACGCAGACGACTTTCAACACCCATTCTCTCCCCAAGCCTAACCGAGTCTTCCATACCGAAAACGGCGGAAAGACCTGGACCCAGGCCCGAGGCCAGCTGCCCGGCGTGGTAACCAGCATCCTGCCTACCAATGCCAATGACGCCTGGTTAGGCATTTCCGGGCCCTGCTCCAAACGCGGCTGTCGCGGATTCATGGTGCTCAGCACCCCTCATGCCCGCGACCAGATTTGGACGGCCCCGGGCCCCATATTAGCGCTGGCCCGAACCGCGGGAACCATCACGGCAGAAGTGGTGGACAGATCTGATAGGGGGACCTCTGAGATCGGATTGTACCGATTTGTCGTGACTAGCAAGCGATGGATTCGGGTCGGTACGATGGACCCCTACTTCAGCCAAGAGGCTCCTACCGCGGGACAACTGGCTTGGTCGTCGCCGGAAGATGGTATCGCCCAGGTCTACTCCTTAACCTCCTGTACGATGAATGGTTGCGGGCTGAGCACGGTGCTGCAAACCAGAGATGGCGGCTCACGCTGGGCTTCGGTCCCCTCGGCCGAAATGCCCTGCCAGTTCGAACCGACGGTGGCAGCCACCACTAATCGTGAGGTGGTCGTTGAAGGCGTCAATCAAGCTGCCTGTTTGGATCCAAGCAATACCCTGTTTACCTCAAGCCCGCACAGCTCTCAGTTTGTCGACCAGATGCAGTGGGGCCACACTTCGATTAGCGCCGTGGGCTTTGAAAGTCCACGCCGGATGTGGGCACTGAGCCCGTCAGGGTTCCTAATGTCCACAGATGGCGGAAAGACCTGGACCCAGCAGTATCCTCCCCTCCTTCCCAGCGCAGGGGTCGAGCAGGCCAGCGCCACCACCGCCTTCGGCTTGGGCGACCAATCGGACCCGGGTGCCCTCTTAGAATCCGGGAACGGAGACAAAACTTGGCACGTGCTGTCGTCGTGGGAGACTGAGGCTCTGGTTGCGGTCACTCCCGCCACGGCTACCACTTTTTATGCGGCCGTAGTGCCGACGACGGGTGAAATTCCCACCGCCGCCCAAATCTTGATTAGCACCAACGCCGGCCGAACCTGGCGACGTTCGTATCAACCCCGGCGGGGAGACACCCTGTACCCCACGATGAAGTTCTTCGGCGCCAACCAGGGAGTCTTGCTTAATCTCCCTGCCGATTGTGCCAGCGTTTGTCCGTTGGTCGGTGCGTTCACCGACAACCGAGGGCTGAATTGGCATCCGCTGCGACTTAGGACGGTGCCCGCCGACATAGTTGCCGCAGCCCTCCTATCCCCCACCCACTGGATCGTCGCAACGAATCCCGTGAGCCGTCCAGGCGCGGTCTATGCCACCATCGATGGCGGACTGCAGTGGGCCAAAATGGTTTCGCTGCCCGGGGTGCTCAGCGGGGGCGCCGGCGCGCTGTCCTTTCCCACCCCTACGGTCGGCTACCTCTTGGTTCACCTGCCGACTAGGGCCAAGGATGGGAGCCGAATGCAGACCAAAGCCGCCTTGCTAAGCACCACCAACGGTGGCCAAAACTGGCTGTTGACGGTGCTGCCATCGGTGATTGGCAACTGGCCCGAAACGATTTCCTTCAGCAGTGCCCAAACCGGCATCCTGTTCTCCAATGGAATCTTATGGAACACGAAAGATGGCGGTCGGATTTGGAGTCAGGTCCCGTGATCGGAAAGACGGTGGTTCGTATCTCGCTCACAGAGCCACTGCAGCTTAGGTTCACAGTGCCGGGACGCGCTGGGCGCTCACTTGGCCGATCGGACTCGCGTCCGACCTGGCGATCGCCGGAACGCCCACCCATGCTTGGCGTGGTCCGGTGCTAACCTAACCTAAGCCGAGCCACGCTAGACTAAGCTAGGCCAGCAGAGCTTGCTTAGTTAGGGGCTGAAGAAGCCTTCAAATCCACATAGCGTCTCAAATCACCGTATTACACGGCGCGCGGGTGAAATTTGACGGTTTGATGCCAGGGCTGTAGGCGTCTCAACTCAATCCGGAGTTGCCTAACGGGTTGCCAAGACGATGGCGTTCTCCCAAAAACGAAAACGATGACCCGCGCGTAGTATACGTTGGAAGTCCGCAATCTCTAGGAGGTGCGAAAAGAGGAGTCCATCCTATTGTGGACGAAACCGCCCCCATTAGGCGGGATGAGGGTGGAGATCGTCTCAACCTAGCGGGCAATTGGCCAAAAGGGTAAGGAACATAGTGGGCGGCCGAGATGCCGCCCACCCACAGGCACTAAACCAGGGCATCGGGCCAGCACGGAGTTCGTATTCACGCCCCATGCCCGGACTAGACCAGCCAAACCTCCGAGTCGAGTACTCGGGGGAAGGTCAGCACCTGAAGCGGCGCATCCTTTCGGGTTAATGCGCCTTCAGGGCTTCCTCGCTCGCGCGCGGCAATCCATGGACACTCACGATTTTTCCACAAAATCGCCATCAGCGAGCATGGCCCGCGCCCTCTGTTGAAGCCCTTCCCCCCGTCCTTGTTGTCATCCTTGATTCTTCATCTCATCCAAAATCTTTGGCATCGCACTCCACTCCTTTGCCAGGCTATAGGTCTCGGCGACGGTCAAAAACCGACCGGTTCCGGCTAAAATCGCTGCCGTAAACGACTCCCGTTCATCGGGTTCGGGAACCGACTGAATCCCATCCAGCGTCTTCCGAAACAGCGCCTGACCATCCTCCGTTTGCATGCCTAGTGCTAGGTTAGCCGCATTCCATCCGCCGGTTCCCAGGCGTTGCAGACGAGAGGCTTCGCCACCATCGCCAACACCGTCTCGCTCTGAAATTGGCGCAACAACCCATGTTCGACACGATACTGAATCGTTCCCAGTTCGAACGGGTCGGGGCCGATGCTACTCGCGCCTCATAGCGAATGATGGTGCGCACCGGGGCCTGATAACGGCGAGCGAGTCAAGTGTCATCGCCCAAAAACCGTTCGAGTGAAAAGTCGCGCTCCGTCTGAAACGCTCAGTAAAAAATGCGGCCATCGACCATTCGCCACCCTGTATCGACTCGCAGGGCACCGGCCGGCACTGCGGTGGGTCATGCTTTCGCCAACTCCACCGCATCCGCGCCAATCGTCGGCATCGCCCCGCCTGACAACCCCTGCGTTAACCACTTCAAGTTAACCACGTCCCATAGATATCCTGATCGGTGTACAGGAGTGCTGACCATGAGATGCCCGTCGGCGCCAGGGTTTCCCAGCCCGAACTCGGTCACCCGCGCTCGCCTTGCTGGGGTCGTGGTTGGGGTCAGGTTCACGCCCTCTTGGGTGCCCCGACTCCGCTAGAGATTCTGCTTCACCCAAGCGAAATCTTCTTTGAGACATTGAACCCGATCCGGCGGAACGGAATAACTCCACTCCCGTTCAATGATATAGACGAGCCCA
>JAMCVM010000170.1 GCA_023475835.1 Bacillota bacterium
GGCGACGAAGAGGGGATGCCCACGATACTAGCAATCCATACAGCCGCTCCCAAGACCATCGCCCCCCCCTAATATTATCCCGATCCTTCGTTTTCCCAGGGTTTCAAACGCACGGTTCGACATAAGATTGTTCGCTCCCGCTCCTTAAGATTCATGGTCATTGTTCTAACGCCGACCACAGCCGTTCAGCAAAGGTTACGGATGCGACTAACGAAGGAGGTTTCAGGAGGTCCATTGAGCATTACTCGATGTTCCTGTATCCGATCCAAAATACCCAGTCATGTGTAACACTCAACGGAGGGACCCTCCAAGGGCAACTGTGGGAAAGCTTGATGAATTAACGAGGGCGAATACGCCTCCGAGCTTAATGGATTAACGGGCAGCAGTGCGCTGTAAGAAACTTCAGGGTTAAGCATGAAACCTTTTCTCGGTCCCGGGCGTTATCGTAGTGAACTTACCCTACGATTCGTGACGAGGAAAGGAAGCATGGTGTCATGATCACTCGCCGTAAAATGGCCATCGGATTGGGAATTGGCGTGGCTGCCATCGCGCTTTTGGGGTCCACCGCCGCGCCAAAGCCGGCCCTGCGACCTATCCTCACCAAGCCCAGCGCCGTCCTCAAGGAAGGTCCACCGGCGAGCCATCCCCACTTGCAATGGATTGACATGACCTCGCTGCAGCACGGCTGGGCGCTCAATCGCCGTGATCGGCTACTTGTTACGTGGAACGGCGGCCATAGCTGGAATCGCACTCCAGTGATCGATAAAAGTGGCACCACGGGACTCGTTGGGCTTTGGAATGCCACGCGGGTGCAGGGGTTTGATGCACTCAATTCTCAAGATGCTTGGGTAAGCACTGGGATACACAATGGGTTCTACCGCACCACCAACGGCGGGCAGACGTGGATCACAGTGCAGGCTCCCGGGGCAGGGTGGCTGGATTTTCTCAATTCTCAGCGCGGATGGCTCCTCACCTTTGGTGGGGTAGCGAGCGGCCAATACCCCTCAGAACTTTATACTACAACCGATGGGGGCATCCATTGGCGCCTCGTGGCATCAACGTCAGCCGGTGCCACCCCGGGGATTGTTGCGAAGCCCCCTTCCGACGACATTCCTGAGGACCTGAAAGCCGGTCTGGCATTTCGTACCGTTACCCAGGGGTGGATTGCCGCCTCCGAGCCTTATTATATGGGCGCGACCCCTGCCCCGGCGTTGGTTCGCACGACGGACGGCGGCACCACTTGGACCTCTATGCCTCTGCCGAAAGAACCCGGAACCGATTCTCCAACCGCGAGTCCCCCTGAGTTCTTCCCCTCAACAAGTCCAGAAGGTCTCATACCGGTATTGAGTAATCTCTATACGTCGACCGCCCACTTACGTGGCGTCCAAACGTTAGCATGGTACCAAACCACCGATGGCGGCAAGCGTTGGATTCAGACAGGTCAAATTATTCGCCCGATTCGAAGTGGTAAAGACGGAATTGCGGAAGATGTGTTCAATGGGGACCTCAGCTTTGTGTCCGCATCCGATGGCTGGGTACTGTGGTCGAATCAGGGTCAGCGTCTGTGGCATACCGATAATGGTGGTCGCACGTGGACCTCTGGGATCATCCGCACGGAAGCTCATCCTGGGGTCCGCTTTACAGATATTGATTTTCTAACGACGCGGAATGGTTGGGCTGTCAGCGTCCAAGATCAACTGTGGACTACGACCGATGGCGGAGAGGCTTGGACCCCGGTCGGGTCTGAGTAATCAAAGAGCTCGATTTAGTCGCAGGATTCATCGGGAAACGGAAGATGATCGGAGAGGAATTTATGGCATGAACGGGGGCGTATATGCCACAAGCCCGGAGATGACCATTCCCAGGCTTATGGCGTTAACGGGCAGCACTACGAATAACCGTCTGAACGCCGTGTGATCCGGAGTCATCTGGCCGTCGATATCGCGCCGTGGTAAAGGGCCCAGGGCCGGGCCCGTTGGAAGGCACTCGTCACTTTGAACGATGATACCGCCGACCTGGTTCGTCAACCACAAGCACGGCAAGTGATAGGCGAACTGATCGACGAGTTCCAGACCATGGCGTAACCTCGGAGGCGATCAGGCAGGGCCATGCACGCAAACGGTCGAGTGCGAAGGGGGTTATTCTGCGTCAGCAAAGCTATGGCCCATACGCTACGGAGAGCGTCGTTGGTCGCACCACTTGGCCTCTACCAGCGTTGGATCCCCCAGGTGCGACCGCCATCTTTGGTCCGCAAGAGAGCAAAACTCTTCTGATTTCCGGGGTCCAGCAACAGCCACCCCCGAGTCGCCGATATCATGTTAAAGCTTACGATTTGGTAGCCGCCGTCGAATACGGCCTTGAGGTGTCCAGCGATGGGAAGGTTCGACCACGAGTCACCGCCATTTTTGGTGACGCCAAAGCTTCCACCATTCACGCCAATGACGAAAGCCCGAGTCGGACTGATCGCCGACACCGCCAAGCGGTAGGCAGATGCATTTAATTCGAAGCTAGGACCAAACGTCCACTGTTTGCCACCATCCTGGGTGCGGTAGTCAACGACTTTTCCGTGAGATCCGCCTTGAAATTGAACCAGCACGCTGGCTTGACTGCCAGCAAATGCCGGTTGGAACTCTGTGGTGGCGTAGGCTTTATGTTGGATGTCTGGGGGTAGCGGTAAGGGAACACGGGACCAGCGGCGTCCGGCGCTGGTGGAGTGGTACAAGGTGGCATAGGTCTCGGCGATGGGGCTGCTGACCGCTACCCAGCCGTCGTTGGCATTGGTAAAGGTCATGGGCATGGGCGCATCCACGGTCGGCAGCGCGTCGGGAGTCGAGACGGGATTCGGCACGTAGCCAGCGGCGGCCGATGCCAATATCCAAGAGTGGCCGTTGTTTGTGGTGTGATAGATTCCGGTGTCGCCCTGATTCATTACGCCGCCGGAGAAGACTCGAATCCACCCGTTATGACCGACGAAATCGATTTGTTCGACTTCACTCATCGCCGCTAAGACGTGCTGGCGATGGACGGACCAATGACGGCCGCCGTCTTGGGTGTGGAGGATAGTCAGGGTCTTGATCGAATGGAATCCAGCAGATCCCGAGCGTCCCACGCTTCGCCCATGAATCCAGGCAATCCAGCCTTGATTGACCTTTTCGAAGTAAAGCACGGGCGAAGCAGCGAGACTGCTTGGCTCGGGCAGGTTGGCGATTTGACGGCGATGCCAATGGATGCCGCCATCGTCAGTGGCCCAAAACCCGTAGCGGTCACGGTATAGTCCGGTGGCGAATCCGGTCCGCGCGTTGATCATATCTAGGCTGGTAAAAACTGGTGCTGTGGCCTTGACTGCGGCCACCGGCCTGGCAGAGATGGTCGAGAGCGCGGACTGGGGTGCTAGCCACACGATGCTGGCGGCGAGCGCTAGTCCCGTTCCGCGTTGTTCGAGCATCCGTTGAAGAAACTTTGGCATCGGCGCGTTCCTCCTGGTCGAGTGTGATGTCTTCACATTTTGAGACTCTGGCGCCCGGCAAATTGCCGAGCAAGGACACGACTGGCGGAAGAAATTCCGGTGTGGGGCACCGGACTGATTGCAGCCAGCATTCTGTTGGCAATGATGCCAGGTCTCTTAGCTATAACGCTCCAGGCACGAAATAGGTTACGCGCGGTCGCATAGGCGTCTGCTAGTTTTGACCGACTGCCATTGTCAATTGGTGACGGGGGCCTCGGGGAGATTCCATTCCTATGCGTCCCAATGGTGTCAGGTTAAGCAAATAGCCAAAAAAACAGTCTCTGCGGAATATTCGGCCGGTTTTCGAGGGATAAAAAAAGAACTGGACGTAGAGGCGAAAATTTGGGCTCTTACGCACTTTCTGTTATTAAGAGTCGACGTAGTAACGATGGGTGGGGCTCTTCTGAAGGGAAGCAACAAATTAATTCGTATAGGCTGAAAACCCGACGTCTCTTAGGAGGAAAATTCGGATTAGAGGGAGGAGATTAGAGGGAGTGTTCGTGCCCCAGTCGACTCGACAGAGCGATGGCCCCTGTGACGGGGAACCGTCAGGGTAGGAGAACTCTACCCTCGGATCCTTCACCGAGGAGATTCGATCTAGCCATAGACGGCGCGGACTGTGTGAGATGGGCATAGGGGAACTCGGCACGGGGATGATCGTAAGGCGCGCACGGGGTCGGGAACGGCTGTTCACGATGCTGGGGCTCGTCACGGACCCTCCGTGGCATGCCCTCAGAGACCCACAGGAGGAGGAACCGACCCAAGTGTGCTGCGATACCTACCCAGACCACCTACCGTGGAGGGTTGGCGGTCACTGGTTTGCTCATCGGTTCGACTAACGGTCGTGTCATCGGCCCGCCACCCGATGAGCAGCAGCCATCAAGCCGAGATCGGGCTGGGATTCGACCGGGGCTCGGTCTGATTCCCGACCCCCCGTATTCGCGGTACCGCTCCCCAGAAAACACCTACGCCAACCAACGAGTTTGGTGAGGGCTCCTGGGGAAGTTCCCAGACCACCAATCACACGCAGGTCCAGTCCGGGTAGAGCAGGTTTTCGACCGCCACGATGGCAAGATCCAGCCCAGAGGCGCTTCTAGTCGGCGACTGGAGATCCGAACGAAGGGAGGTTAAGCGGCCGAGACCTCGGCCGCATACTGGCTAAAGTGCACCCGACGTTGCTCTTGCTCCAGGGGATACGTCCCGTACGCATCCCAGTCGCCGTTGCTCCAGACGGAGCGCAGCTTCAATAGCGCCTCGGCACCGTCCAGCCCCCAGCGGGCTCCGGTAATATCAAAGCGGTCCTTCATGAGATGTCGACAAGCGCCTTCAATGATACCCGTCGCGATCGGCCATCCCTTCTCCAGGGCTTGCGGATACTGTAAATATTGGCGATTTACGAGAAAATAGTGAGCGCATTGGTCCACGGCCTTGCGTTGACTCGGGGTGA
>JAMCVM010000031.1 GCA_023475835.1 Bacillota bacterium
AGGTAAATTATACACCTTATGATGCGATGTACATAGATATCATGTGATTTGTTTTAGCAGTTATTTACCCCAGGAAAGCCAACTATTGATATATTCTGCGGTTTGCTGGCTCATCTTTCCGCCCGCGACCGCCTCAAGTTGCTGTTCCGATAACTCATCATCGGACTCCTCTGCCATTGGTGGCAACACCACCGTGAGATGGGCGGCACTTTGATCGACCATTTGGAGCCGAATCGAGTCGGGAACGACTTCCCCGGTTGCATCTTTGATGGCTTGATGCGGATGCGCTAACAGCTCTGTTCGAAACGGTCTATCCTCGGCCGCGCGCTCCCGGACGGATTTCATCACCCGATCGATTTTTTCTTTAGTCCATTCGCTCATGGTTTCATCCCCCCAAATTATTCATATTACCCTAGCCGATTCCGATTTTAACCGATTGTCTGCCGACACTGCAACAGGTCATGGTTCGGCTAGCAAGGCCTCGTCAAAGTCTAGCAAAGCCTTGTGTTTACACCGTTTTTAAGAGATTGAGCATTTTTCGATCGGTCTGTTCCAGTGAACGTCTTTCGGCAAAATTACAGGTGAGGTGGAGTCAGGGACGCTTAGCGTCCGGACGAACCTCCGGGCTCAGACCGAAGCAACGATTCTTCATGCATAGTCCAATGGCGAAAAACCCCACGAGAGGAAGTTCTGGCCGACCTCTTCACCGTAAAAAGCGCCGCCGTTTTGTTCAATCCAAGATGGGCTGCCATCGGTTCATGGCGGGGACCAGATTCGTTCATCCGAGGATGAATCGCAACGGACAATGGAGAGTCTTTGCCCTCCAACCAAGGCATCCTCAATGGCAGTTCAACGGGTAGCTCTCTACCCGCTACCCGCCTCGAACAGGCCCAAAATCGCACCGTTGACCACGCCATGGTTCATCAGCAGGACACAATCGAACTCCCGTGTTCCTCGCGATCTTAGCAGCAACGCCAGGTTAGATCATCGCCAAGACCATATTGTGAAAGATAGGGCGAAGACGGACCGGTGCATTCAGTGCGCGACCAAAATGGACGCGGTTGGTCAGCATGACCATCACCACGTCATAATCAAAATCTACCCACAACGAGGTTCCAGTAAAGCCGGTATGCCCAATTGCAGCCTCTGACATCAAGTCCCCCGCTGAAGACAGCGGATGAGGTTTTTGGTAGCCGTAGGCTCGGAGTTCTCCGGGGAGCCCTAAAGTCCTTGGCCGCACCAATGCCTTCACCGAAGCCGGGGAGAGCCATCGGGTTTTTGGTCCTTCGCCATAGCGCAACAAAGCTTGTCCGAAAGTCAACAGGTCATCAAGCGTTCCGAACAGGCCGGCATGGCCGAGGACACCCCCTGCTGCCCGCGCATTCTCATCGTGAACCACTCCCACCAAAGGAATCCCACTGGCGTCTGTTTCTGTGGCCGCAATTTCTGGATACGGCTTAGGGAGAAATCCGGTATGCTCTAGTCCAAGGGGCCCTCGAACCTCTTCGGCAAACAACCGATCGAGTCCCAATCCGGTGATGCTCTCTAAGATATGACCGAGCAAGACAAAGTTGAGGTCGGAATATAGTACTTGATCACCGGCCGGGTAGATCCGCTCAGCGCTGGCGACAGCCCCAATGCGAAGATCGCGCATGGTCGGATCAAACGAGGTCAAATCCATCCAAGCGGGAAGTCCGCTGGTGTGGGTCAGCAGATGAAACAGTCTGAGGCTGCCAAAATCCGCCGGCAAAAATCGTGACACCAAATCGTCCAAACGAAGAAGTCCCCGCTCCAAGACGCGAAACACCAAGCTGGTCGTCGCCACCACCTTGGTCAATGACGCTAGATCGAACAGGGTGTTTACGGTCATCGGCCAGGGTTCTGGAGTGACCTGACGATAGCCCACACTATGTCGGAACCATACACTCTCCCGATTGGCCGCCCCGACAACCGCTCCGGGCAAAGATCTTTCACTGACCTCGTGTTCCAAGAGACGATGGATGGCGTCGACTCCCGACCTGTCCATGCTCGATGCCCCCTTTCCAGTTGGGTAGGACGCGTTCATCTGGGCCCTCTCCTCTCCGCCTTACATGCGTTCCGGCACACTAACACCAATGACCTCCATGGCTTGGCTCAGCGCAATCAAGACCGCTCGAATCAACTCTATGCGCGCCCGGCGGAGGGAAGGCGCTTCTTCCATAATACGATGTTGTCGATAAAATGCGTGAAAATGTGTCGCTGTTTCTGTGAGGTATCGACAGAGCGCCTGGGGCGCGCGCTGCTCCGCAGCCCTCAGAATGACTGCAGGCATCTTGGCCACATCTCTAATCAGGGCCTGCTCCAACGGCTCTCCCAACTGGAGAGAGTCAAAGGGCTCCGGATCCTCAGCGAAACGGGCCTCATAAGTCTGCAAGATGCTATGAATGCGGGCGCCCGCGTATTGCACGTAATACACCGGGTTCTCCTGCGTCTTCAATTGAGCCAGGTCTAAATCAAAGTCCATCGGCGTATCCGAGGACCGTTCGACAAAAAACCAGCGCGCAGGATCCACCTCCACCTCATCCATCAGTTCGGCCAAGGTGACGAACGTTCCTCCCCGCTTCGACATCTTTACCGGCTGTCCCCCGCGAAGCAACCGCACCATTTGGATTATTAAGATCTCCAATGCTTCGGCACGATAGCCGAGTCCCGCCATCATCGCCCGCATCCGGCTTAAATGGCCGTGGTGATCGGGTCCCAGCAAATCAATCACATGATCATAACCGCGTTGAAACTTCTCGACATGATAGGCCGCATCCGGAACGATGTACGTGTATCCCCCATCCGACTTGACCACCACGTAATCTTTCTGATCACCAAACTGGGTGGAACGAAACCAGCGCGCCCCTTCTTGGTCATACAAAAGGTCAAGGCTTTCCAATTGCTGCACCACTGCATCTGGCCGCTTTGCCTCTCGGAGGCTCTTCTCAGAAAACCAACGGTCAAAGCGCACCCCGAACCGTTCCAGTTCTTTTTCTTGCTGCGCTCTCAATCTTTCAGCCGCCCATGCGCCGAGCTCCGGCCAGGCCGTGGCATCTTCCGCCAAAGCTTCCCACTGGGAATGAGAGGCAGCATACGCTTGAGCCAAGTCCCGAACGTACTCTGCCGGATAGACGCCTTCCGGCCAGACCTCCGGCAACGGCGACCCACGCAACTCGTCCAGTCGAATGGCCATGGCTTGACCCAGTTTGACCACTTGCATCCCGGCATCGTTGACATAAAATTCGCGGTCTACGCTATATCCAGCCATCGTAAGCAGTCGAGCCAGGCTATCACCCCAGGCAGCCGCTCGGCCATTGACCACGACGAGGGGCCCAGTGGGATTGGCCGAGACGAACTCTAACAAGACACGCTCCCCTATAGGTGGGCGCCGACCAAAGCCCTGAGGATTATTCACCGCCTCGGCCAAGACCTGGGCCAGCCACTGCGAGTCTACCCAGAAGTTGATAAATCCTGGCCCTGCTACCTCAATCCGCTGCACCAAGGGCAACTGAGGAAAATGTCGCGCCAACTGGGCGGCAATCGTTGGCGGTGACCCCGCCAAACGCTTCGTCAAGCGAAAAGCAAGATTCGTCACCCAATCCCCATGACCTTCTTCGGTGGGAGGAGTTACCTCGATCCTCTCTAGGGCCATATCCACCGAGAGGGAAGTGAGTGCCACTTGTAATCCCGCCCTAATCTCTAGCCGGGCCTGCTCCCAAAGCGAATCCATCAGATCCTCCTTTCTTCTCTCACCGTGGTCGGGTGACCGTTAAGAGCGCATCGCGGATCATTTTGGCTGCCAGCACCGCGGTACGTTGCGAAACATCTGGTAACGGCATGGTTTCCACGAAATCCATACCCACCACATTCAACCCGCCCAACAGCCTGAGTGCGCTTAAGGCTTCCGCAGCTGAGATTCCCCCGGGTTCAGGTGTCCCAGTGCCAGGAAAAAATCCCGGGTCGATCACATCTAAGTCAATGGTAACGTACAAAGGACGCCCTTTTAGTTCCTCCATGACCGACGTCAGCGGAGCCAGCACCGCTTCTGGATACAGGTGCGTATGCGCTTTGGCATAGACCATTTCCTCGCGCGTTCCCGATCGAATGCCAAATTGGTACAAGTGACCAGGTCGCAAGAGCTCCGCCACCCGCCGAAGTACGGTAGCATGCGACAATCTTTCCCCCAAATAAGTATCACGAAGGTCGGCGTGGGCATCCCAGTGTACGACCACCAAGTCAGGATAATGAGACACCACGGCTTGAATCAAAGGCAGCGTAACCAAGTGCTCTCCGCCCACGGCGACAAACCGTTTGCCTTCGGCTAAGATGCTCTGCGCCGCTTCGCCAATTTGCGTCAAAGCTTGAGACACGTTACCAAAGGCAAACTCTAAGTCGCCAACGTCGGCCACCGACACATCTTCCAAGTCTCGATCCAGGAGTAGGGAATAGGTCTCCAGGCCATAAGAGGCCTCACGAATTCTCGGCGGGCCAAAGCGCGAGCCTGGTTGAAACGATGCGGTAAAGTCCATAGGCAAGCCAACATAGATCCACTCAGCATCGACTGCGGCGGCAGTCATTCCGAGAAACTTCTTGGCAACAAAATATTCGGTCACAACAAGAGATCCTCCACAAACTTAGGCAACTGGAAGCAAGCCTGATGCACATCCGGTGTCCAATATCGAGTGGCAAAGTTCGTCCGCTGCGCATCGGCTGGCCCTGGAAGCGGACCCTTGGATCCCAGTGTAAAAGACCAAAACCCACTAGGATAGGTAGGAATGGCGGCCAAATAGAGTCGAACGATGGGGAATGCCGATCGCATCCCTCGGACCACCATTTGGATCACGTCTGGCTCTAGATAGGGGGATTCCGACTGCGCCACCATGACTCCATCATCGCCCAATGCGCTTGCCACCGACTGATAAAACTCCGCCTGAAAAAGGCCGGTCGCGGGTCCCACGGGGTCGGTTGAATCCACCACCATCACGTCAAAATCGCGCGCTTGACGAACCCATTCAATGCCGTCCGTACAATGCACATGAGCTCGGGGGTTGTCGAGCTCTAGACTAATCTCTGGGAAATAGCGCTTTGCAGCAGCCACCACTTGGGCATCAATTTCAATCAAGTGGACTGATTCAATGCTGGGATGTTTCAGCGCTTCGCGCACCGCTCCACCATCGCCGCCGCCAATGATTCCAATTTTTTTCGGCCGGGGATGAATCATCAAGGGCACGTGCGTAATCATCTCATGATACACAAACTCGTCGACCGTCGTCGTCTGAACCGCGCCGTCAAGCACCAACATTCGCCCATAGGCCGCGGTCTCGGCCACGACCAATTCTTGATAGGGGGTAGTCTCTTGGTGCAAGACGGACTGCACCTTAAGCCCCAAGCGCACCGAAGCGGTCTGATTTTCCGTAAACCAAACGTCCAACTTGCATCTCCTCTCACCTAACGCTCTGCCAGGCCAAATCCGTGCGCTAATACCAAAGCGCCACAGCCGCGAAGGCGCAGCCAATTTGTTCCACTCGATGCTCGCACCCGCGCACCAACAACCTCTTCAGGTGCCGATCGCGACTAAGAAAAGCCTGGCGTGCCATTTCAGAGACCGTTTCTTCCGCTTGCTTACGGTCGGTCCGCCCAGAAAACTCCATGATCACTCCATATTGATCCGATTCGCCGATCGCGATGGCCACTGCGGCGGAGATTACTTCGCCCACGATCTCCGAAGTAATGGTCCCGTAAGCAGTGGGCATGAGCGATCCAGGAACAATTTCCAACTGGTCATACTCCATCGCTCCCGGAGGCAAAATTGAGCTGACCCGCACCAGATTGACGTTGCCAATTCCAGCCCGCAGCAATGCATTATCAAACGCATTTAAGCGCGTCGGCCCTTCGGCCGACCCGGCTAAAAGGGTGAATTTTCGGGGAATAGGTAACACAGAAGCCCTCCTTAATTATCAAACGGCATAAGCCGAGCTTTGGGGACATGCACACGTACGAGATTATAACAAATCCGACCGAAACCACCTAGATCCATGGCAATGCAAACTCACGCGGTACCTATTGAGTTAACCCGGCTTTTTTGAAGAAAGCAACTTAGAAAACGCACCGTTTTTTAACAAAAGTACCGTTGGGGGCATTTCCCTCTGCACATTGAGGCTATCATCGCAATCATGGATGACCCCCAGGTCCTGAATGGTGGTAAAGTAGACGGGGATACGTTTGTGAATGGCTTGCACGGCCATGGCTACCAACAGATGCGTTTTGCCGACCCCAGGGGGGCCCCAAGACCAACAGATTGTCCACCGCATCCACCCATTGCAAGGTGAGCAGTTGTCGCACCTGATGCTCATCCAAGGAGGGTTGAAAGCGGAAATCGAAATCGTCCAAGGTCTTCTGAAAGGGCAATCGTGCCATCTGGGTATGCGACCGGACCTGGAGAACCGCGACTTCGGCCGCCAGAAGGTCCGCTAAATAGGCCGTGTAGGTCCATTGCCCGGCGGCGGCTTGTTCGGCTCGCGAAGCGGCAAGCCGCGCGACCAGGCTGTTCAGGCCTGCGAGGGTGATGGCGTCGGTTCCACTCCGCGCTGCGACCGCAGCGACGCCACATACTGCTTCACTAAATTCAAGCTGCCGGTAAAGCCTCGCTGGTGCAGTGCTTCCCGCAGTCCTTTGGCGTTTAAAATGCCGCGATCATCCCGAGTACAAAAAGCCAACGGCTGGCCGGTCCTAACCACGCTGAAACATCTTCGCATGTTGCGCCGACAGTGTTGCCAACGCCTGATACCAACCCCAGTTCTCCGGCAATGGCCTCATTTCAGGACAAGCCCCCCGCAAGTTCCATTTCGGTTTCGGATAATGCCAACATCGGGGTTGTTTCGATTTGGGACGCCATACAGTTTCTACCTCTGTCTTCCCTAGGACGCCTGAGTCTGACTTGGCGCCCCACCATCCCACGCGTAAGCTTCGCATGGTCATCCCGGCTTTGGCCACACTAGGAGAAAGCTGGGGTGGGACTCTGGCCGAGAGGAGAATATCGATGCCATCACGAAAGGATCGAAAAAAGTCAGCGCGTACGCCGGGTTGGATGCGGAAACTTGCTAGCAGAGTCCTTTTAAAACTCGCCTATCTCAGCCTACCGGTGATGGTATTAGGCGTAGGAATTTTACTCTTCCCATTAACCTGGCTGCCCTTGCCCACCCCTCACATGGCGTCAGACACGACGATTTACGCCCAAGGCGGACAGCTAATTGACGTCCTCTATAGCCGTCACAATCGGATGCCCATTCCTTATTCCGCGATTCCGAAAACTATGCAAAACGCTCTGGTTTCCATCGAAGACGATACGTTTTGGATCGAGCCTGCCCTCGATCCAGTGGGAATCTTTCGCGCGGCACTGACCGACATCACGCACCATCAGATCCTCCAGGGCGGCAGTACGCTGACCCAGCAATTGGCGAAAAACCTCTATCTAAGCGACCGCCGCACGTTTCGCAGAAAGATTGTAGAGTTTTTCATTTCCATGAAACTGGCCACGACCTATACCCCGCCCCAAATTATCGATCTGTATCTCAACGACGTCTACTTTGGTGAGGGAGCGTATGGCATCGAAGCCGCCAGTCAAACCTACTTCGGCCACAGTGCCAAAGCGCTCACCTTACCCGAGTCGGCGCTACTCGCCGGAGTCGTCAATGCGCCGAGCTACTTCGATCCTTACCTTCACCCCGCGGCCGCCATCGCTCGCCGAAATCAGGTATTAACTCGGATGCAGCAACTGGGGTATATTACCTCGTTTGAGGCTGCTCGGGCCAAACGCACCCCGCTGTATCTGAGTGGGGGAATGGCCTTGGCCAACCGAGCTCCGTATTTCACCCAATTAGTGGAAGACGATCTGACGCAAATGGATCCGTCCCTGGCCAAAGATCTTGCCTCCGGAGGCTATCGGATTACCACCACCCTCAATTGGCCGATGCAACAGGCGGCCGATCGAACCGTGGCTACCTATCTTCCCGCCACGTCGCTGGTGCATGGCGTACCCGAGCCCGAGACAGGCTTGGTGGCCATCGATCCCCAAAACGGATACGTTCGGGCCCTGGTCGGAGGTGACAACTACGCCCGCACCCAATTCAATCGCGCCCTAGATGCTCGCCGCCAGCCGGGTTCTACCATGAAGTACTATCTATACACCACGGTGATTAACGACGGCTATCCCACCTCGAGCACTCAAGTTTCAGCCCCGGTTCGGTTTCCCAATGGCAACGGCACGTATTACGTGCCGCATAACTATGGCTATGTATATAACGGAAGGTTGGTCATACGCCGCGCCATCGCTCTCTCTGACAATATTTGTGCCGTAAAATGGATGAATACGGTGGGGCCCAAAGCCATGATCGCGACGGCTGATGCTATGGGTATCACCACCCCGCTGGCAGATAACTTAACCACGGCTCTCGGTTCCTCCGCGGTCACGCCCATGGAAATGGCGCGTGGAGTATCCACGCTTGCCAATGGCGGCAAGCGCATACGCCCAATGGCCGTGCTCAAAGTGATCAATCCTAGTGGACGCGTGGTATTCACCGATACCCCGCACTTGACCCCAGTGCTCACCCCGCAAGTAGCCTACGTCGTCACCCAATTGTTTCACGCACCCCTTTTAAACCCCCATGGCACCGCCCACGACCTAGAGCCGATTATCAATCGACCCGCGGCTGCCAAAACCGGAACCTCAAATTTTCAACGCGATGCCTGGCTAGTCGGCTATACTCCCCAGTTGGCCACGGCCGTGTGGGTGGGCAACGACAATTACGCTCCTTTGGGACTGACCGGAGATCGCGGAGCAGGACCCATTTGGGCCCACTTTATGGCGGCTGCCCTGGCCAACCGGCCCAAGCGTACCTTCCCTGCCCCTGCCGGTCTGATATGGAAGCGTGTGTGCATCGGGGATGGGCTGTTGCCCAACGGCTGCTGTTCGACGTATCGCGAAGTATTTTTACCCGGGCGCGTTCCGGTCTCCATCAGTCCCGGATGTGGTTCCGGTGGGACATTCTCTTCTACCGGTGGGGTGACTCCGGTTCCCGTTCCCTCGCCCGACAAAAGCCTAGGCAACATCCTCCAAGGCCTCATTCGAGCGCTCGTGCCCTAATCCGGAAGTGTGTCGAGGTGAATTCTCTCCCCATCCCGGGCCAGGCGCGCCCGGATGCGTAGAGCATCTGGCAACCGCTTCGCCTCCGGGCTAAACACCATATCTCCAGCGGCGATGAGATCCCGCCCGTATTGAGCCACAACCGCCGCGTAAAGGCGCTCAAATCTCTCGTCGGTCATCGGAGGATCTGCCGAAAGAGATGGCCCGCGGCGATCCCTACAATGACCGCAGCTGCCGCCACCGCCACAAATTGCAAGCCACTGCGCAACCAACGGCCCTTGGCCACTCGCGCCTTGACCACGCCCAAGGTGAAGGCGGCACTAAATGCTAGGACAATGGCCAAAACCATTGCGGTATGAGTATCCGTCCAAATCAAATAAGGGACCATAGGCGGCATCGCGCCTAAAATGACTGCAGCTGCCATCACCCACGCGTTGCGCCAAGGGCTGTCCAGGGCATCCAACAAGATACCAAGCTCTTCGCGCATCATAAAAGCAATCCATCGATCCTTGTCGGCGGTCAATCGGTCGGCCAACTTCTGGGTTTCTTCCGAGGTAAATCCCTGGCCACGGTAAATCGCTTCCACTTCGCGCCGTTCCTCATCGGGCACGGTGTCCACTTCATATTCTTCCCGTTTACGCTCTGCCATAAAATACTCATTTTGGGCCGCGGTTGATAAATAGGCGCCTAGCCCCATGGAAATGGTGGCCGCTGTGACTGCCGACAAGCCCGAGATAACGATATCATGCGCCGCCAAGCGAGAGGCCGTCACGCCCATCACAATACCCGTCACCGAAACCAACCCGTCGTTGACACCGAACACCAATTCCCGAATAGACCGTGCTTGCGGCGTATGCGCTCGCTCGCTGTGTCGTGTGGCTTTGATCATGTTCCCCATCCTACCTGCCCTTCTATTCGAGCGTGCAAGGTCATCGTACGTATTACGAAGGGATCCCCATAATCTTGAGGGCCATTTTCTACGACTGCAAAAAAGCCCTCAAGTCAGCCAGGGAAAGGGATTCCAACCGGATCTGAAAGACTTCGGAAAGATGGAGGGATAATTGGGCTTTGACATCAGCCAAGCGTGGCGAGTGCCCTAACTGCTGCTCAATAGACGTCACCCCATGGTCGCGAATTCCACACGGAATAATGCCGCTAAAATGATCCATATTCGGATGAACATTCAACGCCAGGCCATGCTGCGTCACCCAATGGGAAGCTTTTACCCCAATCGCAGCGATCTTCTCGCCTCCGATCCACACCCCAGTGTTGGGGGGGAATCTTCCCGCCGTCAAGTTCCAGTCGGCCAGAGTCAAAATAATGGCCTCTTCTAAATCGCGCAAATACCGATGCAAATCCCGATCGCCTGGCCGGTCAAGATTTAAAATCGGGTAGGCTACCACTTGACCGGGGCCATGATACGTAATATCTCCGCCCCGGTCCACTTCAAACAATTGGATACCCTCTTTGCTGAGCTTGGCCTCATCCCATAGCAAATTATCTGATTGGCCATGGGCCGCTCGGCCAATCGTATACACCGCCGGATGCTCGACCAAGTAAACCACCTCATTCAAACTTCGGCGTAAAACCGCCTCCGCCGTCGTTCGTTGCAGTGTCCAGGCCTCTTCATAAGGCATTCGTCCTAGGTCCACCAACCACACGAGTCTCCGCTCCATGTCACGAAGACGACACGGCCGGGATCTGGGAAGCAGCATGATAAGAACTGCGCACCAAAGGACCCGACTCCACATGCAAGAATCCGAGGGCTTGCGCTTCCTCTTTGATGGCGAGAAATTCCTCAGGAGGATAGTAGCGCACTACCGGCAGATGGTCGAGATCGGGTCGCAAGTATTGGCCGACCGTGAGCACATCCACTTGATGACTTCTAAGATCGGCGAACACTTGGCGAATTTCTTCCCGAGTTTCCCCGAAGCCAACCATAATACCGGATTTGGTAATGATACTCGGATCTTGACGCTTTATCCGCTGCAGCAACTCCATCGTCCGCTCATAGCGCGCCTTGGGGCGAACTCGAGGATACAATCGGGGAACACTTTCCGTATTATGGTTAAAAATATCTGGATGCGCCTCGACAATGGTCGAAAGCGCCTCCCAATTCCCCATCAGATCGGGCGTCAGGACTTCCACACCACATCCCGGCACCTCACGGCGAATTGCCCGAATGGTTTCGGCAAAAATCTCGGCTCCGCCGTCGGTGAGATCATCCCGAGTGACCGACGTCAACACGACGTGTCGAAGACCCATATGCTTTGTCGTGGCCGCCACCCGGGCCGGCTCTTCGCGGTCTAGATGGGTAGGGCGACCGGTGGTAATCGCACAAAACCCACAGTTTCGCGTACAGATATCCCCTAAAATGAGAAATGTGGCCGTGCGTGCCTCCCAGCACTCGTAAATATTTGGACACAACGCCTCTTCGCACACCGTATGCAAGGTCTGCGACCGCATTAAGTCCTTCAGGTCCGTATAGTTTTTACCCTGAGTCAGCCGCACCTTAATCCACGGTGGAACCTTAGGCCCAGGGGCTCCTCGCCGACCGGGCTCTAACATAACAATACCACTGTCCTCTTGCATCTCGTTCGACCTCCCTTCGGCTGCTTAGTCGCAGGCGAACTACAACGTGCTATCGGCCGTATACCCTTCTAACGTCTTTTTGAGTTCTCCTAAAAATTGCGCGGCTTCTGCTCCATCCACGACCCGATGATCAAACGAAATACAGCAATTCATCATCGAGCGCACCGCAATCATATCGCCCACGACTACCGGACGCTTGACCACCGACTCCATGGTCACAATCGCTGCTTCCGGAGCGTTAATAATCGGATACGTCAACACGGTACCTACGGCACCAGTGTTGTCGACCGTGAACGTGCCTTGCGACAAATCAGCCATCGTTAAGCGCCCGCTCCGGGCACGCTTGGCCAAGTCTTGGGTCGCCTGAGCCAATCCTATGATGCTCAATCGGTCAGCATCTTTCACCACTGGCACCACCAACCCGCGTTCGGTGGCCATGGCTACCCCGAGATTAATCCGCTTCTTCATCACGATAGAATCACCGTTCCACTGAGCGTTGACCATCGGCATCTTGCGCAATGCGGCCGAGACCGCCTTGAGCATAAACGGCAGGTAAGTCAATGAAACGCCCTCGCGTGCCTTGAACTCTTCCTTCAAACGATTTCTTAACGCAACCAGGCCGCTGACATCAATTTCCACCATGAGCCACGCATGGGGCACGGTCATCTTGGAGCGAACCATACGTTCAGCAATCGTCTTGCGGACTGGAGAGAGCTGAACGACCTCATCCCCGTCTTCGACATTCGCCGCTGCTCCTGCCACTTGGGGTACGCTGGCAACACTGGCAGCCGAAGAAACGGGCTCGCGAGCCGCGACCGGACTCAGACGAGTCCCCTCGTCCACGGCCTTTAGAACGTCATTGCGCGTTACGCGCCCGCCCGAGCCCGTGCCTGAGAGGCCTGACGGATCGATGCCATTCTCAGACGCCAGTCGGCGAACCGCAGGTGAATACCGACCGCGACCCTCATCGGATTCCTTCGGAACCGCTGGCTGGGCCTTCGCCTCGACCTCCGCCTGAGGCTCTGGAGTTTTGGTCTCTACCGGTTCGGGCGCGGCCTCCGCTGAACCCTCGGCCTCACCTTCCACGGCGATCTCACAGATCGGTGTCCCCACCGCGACCACGGCACCCTCTTCGACCAAAACCCGACTCAGCGTACCCGCCACCGGTGAAGGCACCTCGGCGTTGACCTTATCCGTCAATACCTCCAACAGTGATTCGTATTCTTCAATACTGTCACCGACTTTTTTGAGCCATTGGCCAATGGTCCCTTCGGTCACGGATTCCCCTAACTGGGGCATCACGACTGTATGTGCCACGATTTCTCCCCCTCTCCTTACCTAGAACTTCGCCAAATTTCGCGCGGCATCAGCAATTTTATCCGCCGTAATCATAAAGGCGTGCTCTAAGGGAGGGCTAAATCCCATCGCCGGTACGTCGGGTCCGGTCAATCTCATGATGGGTGCATCAAGATAGAACAACGCTTCTTCTGAAATCACCGCACTGATTTCGCCGCCGAAACCACCGGTCAAATTGTCCTCGTGGACAATCAACACCTTGCCCGTCTTTTTGGCCGACTCTAAGATGGCCGCCTTATCAAACGGACGAATCGACCGCAAGTCAATCACTTCCACGGAAATTCCTTCCCCGGCTAACGTCTCCGCTGCCTTTAGAGCCAGATTAGCCATTAGGCCGTAGGCGATAACGCTGACGTCTTTGCCTTCCCGCTTCCGGTCTGCTTTTCCAATGGGAATGAGATAACGCTCTTCGGGCACTTCCCCTTTCATCGACCGATAAAGACCCTTATGCTCTAAGAATAGCACCGGATCGGGATCGGCAATCGCCTGGGTCAACAATCCTTTGGCATCATACGGCGTCGAGGCAATAACGACTTTCAGCCCCGGGACATGGCCAAAAAACGCCTCCACACTCTGCGAGTGGTAAAGCCCCCCGCGAACTCCACCGCCAAAGGGTGCACGAATCACAATCGGCACCTCAAAATCGTTGTTAGACCGATATCGCATCCGCGCTGCTTCTTGAACAATCTGGTTAATCGCCGGGAAAATAAAATCCGCAAACTGAATTTCTGGAATGGGCCGAAGTCCATTGACTGCCGCCCCAATAGCGGTGCCGACGATGGCCGCCTCAGCCAATGGCGAGTCGATAACCCGCGCCTCGCCAAATTGGGCTTGGAGTCCTTCGGTCACTCGAAAAACGCCACCTCGCACCCCGACGTCTTCCCCATAAATAATCACACGCTCATCCCGCGCCAGTTCTTGTCGCAGAGTTTCGCGAATCGCTTCCAAAAAAGTCATTTGAGCCATATCTCGCCCTTGACCGCTTGCGGTCGGGCCTTCCCTCCTTGACTTCGCACGTTTTCAGGACATCCTCAAACCATGCGGCTACTTGCCGTCCTCTCCATACACATACAGGCCGAGCGTGTCGGCGTCAGGCAGCGGAGCCTTATCAGCATAAGTGGTGGCATCGTCCACCACGGCTTTAATTTTCTTCATCATCTCCGCTTTGTCCGCTTCCGTAATCACTTTGTCCGCCAATAAGCGCGCTTCGAACATCACGACTGGGTCAAATTTCTTATGCTCTTGCACTTCTTCTCGCGTGCGATAGGCGCGGTCATCGTCGTCGCTGGAATGCGGAACAAACCGGTAAGTTTTGGCCTCCACAAGGGTTGGACCCTCGCCGCGGCGGGCGCGGTCAGCTGCCGCCTTCGTCACTTCGTAGACCTTGACAGGATCGTTGCCATCAACACTAATTCCAGGCATGCCATAGGACTCGGCATGGGCGCTGATGTCCTGCACAACCATTTGCTTGCGCTGAGGAACGGAAATAGCGTAGCCGTTGTTTTCGTTGAAAAAGATGACCGGCAGCTTATGTACTGCGGCAAAGTTCAAGGCTTCGTGAAACTCGCCTTGGCTCGTCGACCCCTCACCAAAATAAGCCACGGATACTCGACCATCTTTTAATATCTTCGAGGCCAATGCTAAACCGGCTGCGTGCGCATCCTGAGTCGCCACTACTGCACCCGTGCTGAGAATGTGCAAACGATGCGAACCCCAATGCGCCATCATCTGACGGCCGCCCGAATTGGGATCTTCGGCCTTCGCAAAGAAATGCAGCAGTACCTCGCGCGGGGTCATCCCCCAGGCCAATACGAGTGCCATGTCGCGGTAGTAGGGAACAATCCAGTCCTCTCCACGGTTGAGGGCAAACGCAGACCCCACTTGGGCCGCTTCATGACCGTTTGACGAATACACGGTCGGTGCCCGCCCCTGCCGATTTAAAACCCAAAGCCTGTCGTCCAGCGCTCGCGAAAGCGCCATCGTGTAGTACATTTCCTTCATTAATTCGGGGGTTAAACCGCTATCCGGCAACCGAAATCTCCCCTTTCAGGTTCGTGTGCCATGGCCGTCAAGGGCACTCCAACACTCGTTCCTAGGCGGCCACGCGTTCTGATGCGTTTGAGCTCTTGACCGAAATCTCGAGACCACACCATGCCATCATACCTCTCTTATCGGTACTTCGGATACTGTCTTCGCGTTAGATGTGAATCGCATGGCCATCGACGGCAAGAGCGGCTTCGTGAAGCACTTCCGAGACGGTGGGGTGTGCATGCACACTTTCTCCCACTTCCCATGCGGTCCCTTCCAAAAATCTGGCTAAGGCCATTTCGTTAATCAGTTCCGAGGCATTTGGTCCCACAATATGCGCCCCTAAGAGAGCATCCGTTTTGGCGTCAGCGACTAGCTTGACCATCCCTTCAGCATCGCCCAAAATCAGCGAACGTCCATTGGCTTTAAACGGGAACACGCCGACTTTGACGCTGTATCCTGCTTTTTCGGCTTCTTCTTGGGTCCAGCCCATGGAGGAAACTTCTGGTCGAGAATAGGTTACGCGCGGCACTCGGTTCGGATTTAAAAGCTCAGGCTCCTTACCAGCAATCGTTTCCACCGCAATCATGCCTTCGTGAGCAGCGACATGGGCCAACAAATACCCCCCAATGAGATCGCCGATCGCATAAATGTGAGGCACGTTCGTGCGATAATGGTCATCCACCCGCACACAGCCTCTGTCCAAGGCAACTCCTACGGTCTCGAGGCCTAAGTCCTCGCTCACCGGGCGCCGCCCCACGGCCACCAGCAGAACCTCACCATCCACCTTGCTTTCTTTGCCATCTTCCGTTTGAATAACGCCGCTTACGCCCTTTGTTCCCACCTCGACGCGATCGAGAAGGAACTTGGCACCGGCGTGAATCTTAATCCCCCGCTTTGTCAACAGGCGCGTCAATTCTCGCGCCACATCGAGATCATCTTGGGGTAGAATATGCGGCAGCATTTCCACCAAAGTCACTTGACTACCGAAGTCGTTATACATTGAGGCGAACTCTACCCCTATCGCCCCGCCACCTAAAATCAAGATCGATTTCGGAATCTCCGCCATCGTTAACACGTGATCGGAGTTGATAATCCGCTTGCCATCAAACTCTAGATGAGGCAATCCTCGTGGCACAGACCCGGTCGCGAGGACGATGTCCTTGGCCTGCAATACTGCTTTGCTGCCGTCCGCTTTAGATACTTCCACAGTCGTCGCAGCGGTGAGCCTACCAAATCCATCATAGACGTCGACTTTGTTCTTCTTAAGCAAAAACTGAACCCCTCGGTACAATTGGTTGACTACGCGGTCCTTTTTGGCCAACGCACCGGGATAATCCAATGCCACTTCGCCACTGAGTCCGAAATCCTCGCGGTGACGAAAGGTATCTAGCAACTCAGCGGTATGCAGCAATGCCTTGGTGGGAATACAACCCTGATGCAGACACGTGCCCCCCACCTTAGCCTTATCGACCACGGCCGTCTTCAGACCCAGTTGTGCCGCTCGAATGGCTGCCACATAGCCTCCGGTTCCGCCTCCGAGAATTACCACATCGTATTGATTCGTATCCGCCATCTTGCTATCCTCCTACCTACCTACCTACCTACCTACCTACCTACCTACCTTACCTCAACCACTAAAATCCCAAGGTCTGTCCAATACCTCGCGGGTCTGACGCGCCCAAAAATCCTTCGTTGACGCGTCGAATCACTTGAGCAGACCCCCCGCCGGCGTACGGTCCAATCACTTGGATCGCATGTCCGCGCTGCGCGAGGTCACTCCAAACTTTTGGACTAAATCGCGACTCCAGCACCACCCGTTCAGATTCGGCCAGCGTATGCATATCGGTCCCTGGCAGCACGGTGAGCCGAGGCCTCGCCAAGGCCTCTCGGGGACTTTGTCCTCCCCATAAGAGGTCCATCAAAATCGTTAAGTTCCACTGCGGTTGCCCATCCCCACCTGGGGTGTTGCCGACTATTAGGGTCTTGCCATGTTCCTGCACCAAATACGTGTTCAGCGTGTGCATGGGTCGTTTTCCGGGTAGTGCTTGATTAGGATGTCCCGGAATCCGATTAAATGACCGTCCTGCGCGATTATTAAGAAAAAACCCACCCGCCGGCACGTAGACCCCTGATCCAAAAGCCAACCCCAAGCTGTGAATCAAACTCACCGCTCCGCCGTCGCCATCCACGGCGACCAGCGACGTCGTGTCTCCTTCGCTGACCGGATCTTGCGCAGAAAAGGGCAATTTCGCCTTGTTGCCCCCCAAGTAGGCTAACCGGCGGTCAATATGTGTAGGTTCAATTAGCGTCTCAGCTAGAAAATCCACAAAATCCGGATCGCCCAAGCGTGCGCGTCTGTCATAAAAGCTCCAACGAAGCGCCTCGATCACGCGATGGACTCGTTGCGGTTGGTTCCTCCAGTCCGAGTCAAACCCGCCGCGCTCAACCATGGCCAGCGCTTCCAACAAGACCACTCCCGCCGATGGCAGTGGGGATGCCCATACCGTGTAGCGATCAATATTTAAGGCCAGCGGCCGTTCCCATCGCGAGCGATGGGCTTCCAGATCCTCGCGGCCAAGAAAGCCCCCGCCAGCTTTGACAGTGCGGCTGATGGCCTCGGCCATTGGCCCTTGATACAACACAGAGCGGCCCGATTCTAAAATGGCTTCTAGCAATTCGGCTAGTTCCGGCTGGCATAAGAGAGCGCCTTCGCTCAAAGGTCGTCCGTCCGAAAAGAAACGCTCTCGCACCGAAGCATCCCGGCCGAGTGCCCTTTCATTATCCAAAAGGTCTTGTGCCAAGACCGAGTCCACCAAGAAACCATCGCGTGCGAGTCCTAGCGCAGGATAAATCACATCGGCCCAACTCAGTCGACCAAAGCGTTCGTGCATCGTCTGATAAGCATCGAGAGCACCTGGGACCGCCACGGATTGAGGTCCACGCAGAGGGAGGCGATCTGCCAGGGTGGATGTGAGTCGCGCTTCGTCATAAGACATGGGAAGCGCACCGCTACCTACCAGAGCAAACACCTGTCCCCCAGGCTCACTGTAGAGGGCATACCCATCTCCGCCAAAGCCGCACATATTCGGCATCACCACTGCAGTGGCCAAGGCCGTCGCAACCGCGGCATCCACGGCATTGCCTCCCCGATGCAGAACTTCTAACCCTGCCTGGCTGGCCATGGGATGCCCGGAAGACACCATTCCCCGGCGAGCCCAGACATTTGCGGTTAGCCAATTACTCTCTTCTGCCATCGAGTCTGCCCACTCCTCCAATAAGCCTACGCCGCTTTAACGCGGCGGGTTTGACACGAACCCGAGAACGTTTTAACCTTACCCCTTTTAGATTCACGTGGCAAGAACAAAGGGCCAGCGCTGATTAGGAGCGGGCTACCTCGACTAGAGGCCATCGCCTCGACCGAACGCCATCAATCAACCGTATAATTATACAACAATAATACATCGATGTGCATCTCCTATGGCGATGTCCCGGTATCCGACGCATTTGCCATAAGCACGCCGCACGAAACCCGGGCTAGTCAGGGACCATAGCCAGATACCCGCCATTTAAATTCAAATGCGTGATCACGGCAGGAATTTCCTCATGAGCAGAGAAATACCCCAAGGATGTGACTAACATCCATTTTGACTAGAATCGAGGTGCATTGTCCTTGCAAAATGCCGGAGTATCGTCAACCCACGAATCCATGCCCCTCATCCCATGGAAAAATCTAACGTGGTGGATTCTGGTATTGCCTGCTACCTTGGTTGTGGCCTTGGCAACGCAAAATCTCTATCTCCTACTTTTGAGCCATGTCATGTCCGGTTGCCTATGGACCGGAGCGGATATTTTTCTCGGATTTATTTTGGGCCCCGTTTGGAAACATTTAGAGCCGCAACAACGACGCATGGTGCAGATGCGACTGGTTCCCAATACGCTCCTTTATATGCCTGTGTTAGGCATTACCACCGGCACGGCGGGATGGTTCTTAGCTCATCGCGACGGGTTTGCTACAATCCATAGCGCCCTCTTCCCCTGGGTCGTGGCCGCGGGTGGGGTGGCCATCGTGTTGACCGTCATCGGCCTTGGGGTCATGTTGCCCACCAATCTTAAGATGCTAAGTGAGATGGCCAAGCCCAATCCCAATCACGATTTGTTGAGGCGCTGGACCTTTCGCACTCGCCGCCTGGCGGCCGTGCAAGGCATCTTTCAAGTGTTCATCATGCTGATCATGGCGTATTTGACGCTGGCCCCGTAGATCGTTTTCGGCGCTACGTGTCGCCGGCGAATCCCGAATCTTTACGAGTCCACCGATCATGATCGCGAATTTCGAATTTCTCCATCACCTGTTCAAAAACACGGTTTAAGTCCAGTGCTAATGAATTGGCTAACGAGACCAATACAAAGAGACAATCGCCCAATTCCATCGCGACTGAACTCTCGGACTCATCCTGGCGCTTAGGCTTCATGCCATAGACATGATTAATTTCTCGGGCTAATTCCCCTACCTCTTCGGCCAAACGCAGCATCATAATCGATGGGGGAAAGTATCCTTCTTGAAATTGACCAATCCACCTATCCACCCGCTCTTGCATTTCTTGCATCTCCATCGCCTACCCTCCTTCAACACACTTTGACGTCAAAGCCTTTGGATCTGCACTCAAGTCCTGATCAATCAGTCTCGATAGACGGCGGCAGGAACTCATGAGGGAACGCCCGATAGTACTGCTCCGGCACCTGAACGCTGCCTCCGAGCGCTTGGGCAGCAGAATTGGCCCAATAGGGGTCCTTAAGCAGTCCTCGTCCCACAGCAATGATGTCCGCATCCCCACGCTGTAAAACAGACTCCGCCACTTTATAGTCCTGGAGCATTCCCACGGCAATGACGGGAACGCCAACTCGTCTCTTTATTTCCGAAGCATACGCCACCTGATATCCAGGGAAAAGCTTTGTCGGCCCTTTGGTGTCATTCCCGCCTGACGAGACGTCAAAGCCATCCACTCCAGCGTCGTGAAACAGACCGGCCATCGTAACCATCTCAGCCAGATCATACCCTATCGGGTCGTACTCGACCGCGGACACGCGCATCCAAAGCGGCAGGTTCGGCCCAATCGCACTTCTTACGGCTTGAATCACTTCAACGCCAAATCGCGTTCTCTCTCCATACCGATCGTCGCGGTGATTTGAGATCGGCGACAAAAATTGGTGAATCAGATATCCATGAGCGCCATGCAACTCCAGCGTATCGACCCCGGCTTCAACCGCCCGTTTGGCGGCTCGGTGAAACGCTTCGACGACGTCCTCCACCTCCATCGTGGTCAACGCATGGGGAACCCGATAACGATCCGAAAAAGCGATGGCTGAGGGCCCAACAGGGTTGAGTTCGGGTGATTCGGCCTTTCGGCCGGCATGAGCAATTTGTATCCCCGCCTTAGCCCCGTATCGATGAATCTCATCAATAATCACCTGATACGCCCCTATTTGACGGTCATCCCACAAACCCAGATCACCAACGGTAATTCTTCCATCAGGCAGGACATCGGTCATTTCGATCATCACCAACCCGACCCCACCGACCGCCCGACTAATATAATGCGTCTGATGCCACGCATTTGGGCGACCGTCGCGATCCCACACCGAATATTGGCACATGGGCGACATCATGATCCGGTTTTTTAACTGCAACCCTCTCAAAGAAAATGGTTCAAACAACTGTAACATCTACCATCACTCCTATCGAACCGTCGCTAAGCTTTATGATATGGATGTCCCAAATCTAATGTGGCTAGACGATAGATTTGCTCGGCCACCAAGAGTTGGGCCAACGCATGGGGAAACGTGAGTTTCGATAGGGACCAGCGCTGGTCCGCGCGCTGATAAACACTGGAATCCACCCCAAGGCTTCCACCCACCACAAACACTACTGGTCGTCCGCTATCCCGCCAGTTCCGCACTGCAACCAAAAGCGCTTCCGTGCTCCATTGGACGCCTTTAACATCCAACAATACCATGAGGGCGTTTTCCGGAATTTTACTTAAGAGTTTTTGGGCTTCTTTGATTTTGGCTTGAGTTTCTTGGCCCCGTTGGTACGACACCTCTTTCACCGTCTGCCACTCCATCTCCCAAAAAGGTGGGCGCATGCGGCGTATGTAGGCGCTGACTAATTCACGGATAGCCGATTCGGAAGGCACTCCTACCGTAAGCAAGATTAGCCGCGCCATAAGCCCTCCCAGAAATTCTCGCTATATCCCGTGAACGGTTCGCATAGATTATACTGTCCCGTCCTATTCAAACTCAAGGAGGTCCGTACATGAGACGATTGACTGTCAGTGATGGGCGCATAGTCGTTGGGGCTTTGGGATGGACAAGCGCCAGCGCAGGCAGTCTCACCGCGTCCGCAACGATTGTGGCTTTGGCGTGGATGGGGGCCTCCCTTCCCGATATCGATCTTATCACGCTGACGCTTACGAATCTCGTCGCTGTCGCGCTGTTCTGGGTAATGTGGCCACTGCGCCCCCAGTTTGCATGGGACATTAGCCAATGGCTTTTATTCTCGACCGTCTCTTTAGTTCTAATCCTTGCGATATATGGGGTTGGACTTCCGTGGTATGTCCATCTGTTGCATACCATCGCATGAAGACGACAATGACGTGCGCGTCGCGTCGCGTCGCCTCGCCTCACCTCACCTCTGATTGCTCCAGGAAACTAGGCAAGCAGTGTGCAACATCCCGATTCTGCGCACTGAAACCCGCTTAGTGGCAATCCCCAAAGCTCTATTGAATGCATTGCACCCAAGGCTAGCGATGAACGATGAGCCCAAGAGCGAGGGGATCGGGCCGCATCGACTCGCGCC
The DNA here is from genome assembly GCA_023475835.1 of Bacillota bacterium. Lineage (GTDB taxonomy): Bacteria > Bacillota > Sulfobacillia > Sulfobacillales > Sulfobacillaceae > JAMCVM01. The sequence goes on from JAMCVM010000031.1 coordinate 21,996, forward strand.
TCCCATAAAGAGTCGTTTCTTCTCCTGCATCGTTCCCTCAGCCACATGATGGTCAGGGAACTGAGAAGTCAAAGCAGCACAAGCGGCACCGTTTACGCTAAAGAGGAGGTGAACGCTCCCCGGCAACGTTCTCTGACATCCAAATCCTTGACCCTTCCCACGACTAACGCTAAGGCGTTTTAGGGCCATTTGTTAACGCCGCTGAAAGCCATCCAGCCTGCGCGGATCTCGGATCTAGGCCGAGCCCTTCTCTTTAGGTACTCCGCAAAATCTGCGAGACCTCGTCGAGCCCGGGCCCCAACACTAACCGCGGCCCTACGTCGGTTAACAGGCGCTTCGCCTCGCATCGTTTCAGCTGATCCAAAACCTCTTGGGGCAAAGGTCCAAATTTCTGAGTCAAAATCTCCGTCACCATGCTCCGCCCTTGTTCTAGGCCTTTTTCTAGACCTCGCTGTAGCCCCTTCTCTAGGCCTTTTTCTAAGCCCTGTTCTAGACCGCGCTGCCGGGCTTCGGATTCCAATTCTTCCACTAAGCGATTCATTCGGATCCCCTCTTTCAATGAGTCTAGCACCCAAGGGTCCACAAAGGTACGGGTAAGCCCAACGATCCTCGTCGTCGCATACCGGTGGATCGGCTCTGGCAACGGTTCTGCTACCTCGGCTGCCCAGAGTGCGCGTTCTTTTTGCGTCCGCGTCAGATCGCCCATCAACGGCAAAAATGCGAGGTCCAAAATAATCGGCCGACTCCCAGGTCTCCGGATGCCCGACCTTGGCCGCAAGCCGCTT
>JAMCVM010000068.1 GCA_023475835.1 Bacillota bacterium
ATTCGGCGCGTGGTGCAAGTGCTTTCTCGGCGAACAAAGAATAATCCCGTCTTGATTGGCGAACCCGGCGTCGGCAAGACGGCGATCGTCGAAGGCCTGGCCCAGCGCATTGTCGCGAATGCGCACGCCGTGGTGGACTTCATAGCGCTCCTTCAACCCTCGCAAGATGGCCACCGTATCCTCCACCGATGGCTCGCCGACGAAAACCGGCTGAAATCTCCGTTCCAAGGCGGCGTCTTTTTCGATGTACTTTCGATATTCGTTAAGTGTCGTCGCTCCCACCGCGCGCAGCTCGCCTCGGGCCAATGCTGGCTTTAAGAGATTGGCGGCATCCACCGAGCCTTCACTGTTTCCCGCACCCACTAGCGTATGCAGCTCGTCAATAAACAAAATGACCGCGCCGTCGGCCGCGCTAATTTCTTTCAAAACCGCCTTTAGACGATCTTCAAATTCGCCGCGAAACTTGCTCCCGGCGATGAGGGCGCCTAAATCTAACGACAGCACCCGCTTGTCTTTCAATCCCTCAGGTACGTCATTCGCGACAATGCGCTGGGCCAGGCCTTCGACGATCGCCGTCTTGCCGACGCCGGGTTCGCCAATCAAGACGGGATTATTCTTTGTTCGCCGAGAAAGCACTTGCACCACGCGCCGAATTTCTTCGTCACGGCCAATCACCGGATCGAGCTTGCCGCGACGAGCCAGCGAGGTGAGATCTTGCGCATAGCGGGTCAACGCCTGATACTTGTCCTCGGGATTGGCATCGGTGACTCGAGCACTGCCGCGGACACTTTTGAGGGCGCTGAGCAAGTTCTCTCTGGTGATCTGAAACTCTTTCAAGACCGGAGCGGCGGCGGAATGGACATCCGTCACCATGGCCAGCAGCAAATGCTCGGTGGAAACGTACGCGTCCTTGAGTGCCTGGCTCTCCGTTTCCGCTTGGTTCAACACATTGGCCAGTTCCGAACTCATGTACGCGCCCGTCGCCACCCCGGATACCGCCGGGATCCGATCCAGGGCGCGCTCCACGGCCCCGGTCAACGCATCAATGCTCACGCCCAGCCGTTCTAAGACCGGGCGGGTCACCCCTTCCGGCTGCGCCAATAAGCTTAGCAGCAAATGGAGCGACCCAATGGCCTGATGATTTTGCCGACGCGCCCGATCTTGGGCATCGGAAATCGCCTCTTGGGATTTCACTGTAAACTTATCGAGGTGCATAAAGCTCTCCTCCTTTGTCGCTATGCTCCTTCAATAATTCATCATACAAGCGATCATCTGCTTCGCTAAACGGTTCCGGAAACATCAATTCGACCTCGAGGAGCAAATCGCCTCGAGTGCGTTTGCCCCTTTGCGGCAACCCTAAGCCGCGCAACCGAAGCACTTTACCGGCATTGGTGTGCGGGGGCACGGTGATTGCCATCCGTTCGCCGACCAACGGCTTAATCGCCACTTCTCCTCCCCTGGCCGCCACCGGCACCGTCACCCGCAGTCGGGCCCTCAAATCCTTGCCTTGACGGAGAAATCTTGGATCATCCCGCACCTTGACGCGAATCCTGGCATGATCGCCCACGCGCAAAACGGTGCCATCTTCGATCCCGGCGGGGATCGTCACCTCAAATTTCTTGGGGACATTGACCCTGCCTAACCCTCCACAGCGAGAACAGTCGAGGCCCGAACCATGACATTGCGGACAAGTCTCTAATTCCTCCACCGTCACCGCGACCAAACTGCCTTCGGCGACTTGCTCCAAGCTAATGGACACTTCGTTTTCGGGAACCGACGACGATCGGCTGGAACCGGCCGCACTGCTACCCGTCGCAAAGTTCCCGGTGCCGCTAAAAAGATCTTCAAAAAGGTTGGCCCAATCTTCAGTCCCAGCGCTAGCGCTGGGTTCGCGCTCGACGCGATGAAAACCCGGCCCCCAACTTTTAGACGCCCGGTCCGCATACCCATGGCGGAGACGATCATATTCGGCACGTTTGCTGGGGTCGGACAGGACTTGATAGGCTTCGTTGATCGCCTTAAACCGTTCCTCTTGCCCTTTTCCGCCAACGTCAGGATGATACTTTCTAGCCATCCGCCGATAGGCCGATTTAATCGCTTTCGCGTCCGCTTTTTCGTCTATCTCTAAGGTCTTATAGTAGTCCTTCGGTCCTGGCATGACACCTTCTCCTTAAAGAGCCAGGCGATTCATTCCGCCTGGCCCTGGTCACTCACTCAGTGGGTCGAAAGTCCGCGTCAATGACGTCGTCATCGGGTCCAGGCGGTGGCGGCGGATTGCTACCATCATCTCCACCCGGAGGTGTCCCCACATTCTTGTACAGCTCTTCGGCCAGTTTATGGCTCGCCTGCTCCAGTGCCTCAAGGGCGGTATCGAGGGCTGCTTTGTCGTCTTTGGTCGATGCCTGCCGAACCTGCTCAATCGCCTGCTCAGTGGCTTTCTTATCGTCTTCCGACACCTTGTCGCCCAAATCTTTCAAAGACTTTTCCGCGGAGTAAATCAAAGCTTCTGCTCGATTCTTGGTTTCGGCCAACTCCCGAGCGCGTTCGTCATCCTGTGCCTTTTCCTGCGCCTCTCGAACCATCCGCTCCACTTCGTCCTTGCTCAGTTGGGTGGTGCCACTGACCGTGACCCGCTGTTCTTTACCGGTGCCCAGATCCTTCGCGGACACGTTGACGATCCCATTGGCATCAATGTCAAAGGTCACTTCAATTTGGGGTACGCCTCGAGGTGCTGCCGGAATTCCTTCTAAGTGAAATCGGGCCAACGTCCGATTGTCTTGGGCCATGGGCCGTTCCCCTTGGAGCACATGAATCTCTACACTGGTTTGATTGTCACCCGCGGTGGTATAAACTTGACTCTTTCGGGTTGGAATCGTGGTGTTGCGCTCGATCAGTTTAGAAAAGACCCCGCCTAAGGTCTCGATACCCAAAGACAGCGGCGTCACATCGAGCAAGATGACATCTTTCACGTCGCCCGCCAGTACGCCGCCTTGAATCGCGGCACCTACCGCCACCACTTCGTCGGGATTAACCCCGCGATGCGGTTCCTTGCCGGTCAAACGCTTCACCAGTTCCTGAATCACCGGCATCCGAGTGGATCCGCCGACCAAGATCACTTCATCAATTTCCCGCTCGCTTAACTTGGCATCCGCCAAAGCTTGTTTGAACGGAATCACCGTGCGTTCGGTCAAGTCCGCCGTCAACTCTTCGAACTTAGCCCGGGTCACTTTGGTCTCAAGATGCTTGGGCCCAGTCTGATCCGCGGTAACGAAAGGGAGGCTGATTTGTGTTTCCGTGACCGAAGATAACTCAATCTTGGCCTTCTCCGAGGCCTCTATCAGCCTTTGCAGCGCTTGACGATCCTTGCGCAAATCGATGCCCTGATCCCTTTGAAATTCCGCGGCAATGTAATCTACCAGCTTCATGTCATAATCGTCCCCGCCAAGATGGGTGTCTCCCGACGTGGATTTAACTTCAAAGACCCCTTCGCCGACCTCGAGCACGGACACATCAAAAGTGCCCCCGCCTAAGTCCCAGACCAAGATGGTCTCGTTTTGCTTCTTGTCTAACCCATAGGCCAAGGCCGCGGCGGTGGGTTCGTTGATGATCCGCAAGACTTCTAGGCCCGCAATCTTTCCCGCATCTTTGGTGGCCTGCCTTTGCGCATCATTAAAATAGGCGGGCACGGTAATTACCGCTTGGGTCACCGACTCCCCCAAATATTTCTCGGCATCAACCTTCATCTTAGCCAGGATCATGGACGAAATTTCTTCAGGCGTCATCTGTTTACCAGAATTGGGCAGATCCACCAAGACCTGCTGACTGCTGCCGCCCATCACTTTGTAAGGCACCCGTTCGCGTTCCGCCTGCACCTCATCAAATCGTCGGCCCACGAACCGCTTAATCGAAAACACTGTATTTTCTGGGTTAAGCACGGCTTGACGCCGAGCCAGTTGGCCCACCAGACGTTCTCCGGCCTTGCTGAATCCCACCACCGAAGGCGTTAAACGACTGCCTTCGGCGTTCAAGATAACCGTCGGCTGCCCGCCCTCCATCACCGCAATCACGGAGTTGGTGGTCCCTAAATCAATTCCTACTACTTTGGCCATAACGGATTTCCCCCACCTTATTTCCTGTCTTTCATCTCATCACGAGACGATTCGAGCACTTCTTTAGTATCATCTACCGTGCCCAAAATGGTGCGTATACCCGCCAAATTAACACCCTTTCGGGTCAACTGATGAATCTCTGCCAATCGGCGAAAATCTGAGTCCGAGTAGAGACGGTTGTTGGTATCGGTGCGGTACGGTCGAATCAGCGATTCCCTTTCCCACATGCGTAGGGTTTGTGTGGAACAGCCCAACAAACGAGCCACCACCCCTATCGTATAGACCGGTTCATCCGGTCCGGGTATCCGCATGATCACATCACCACCTCTGGCCAATCTCCAGGTCTATGGTAGTATGTCCCCGACCCGCTTTCAACAATCCTATTCCAATCATAATATATTTCTTGCTCGATGGAAGCAGAACCCGGCCCCTCGAGCGCGACATTTTAACCCTTTCCCCAGACCCAAGCGGCTGTCATGTCGCTCCGATCGGCCACTTGGTCGCCTCGCCCCTTTGCGCAAATAGTAGCCTGCCTATTTTTCTAGAATCGTCGCCGGCCCCCATCCGACCATGCTTTTTGGCCAAGAGCCGTCCCTAAATCCATCATCAATCCTGAGTTTGCCAGCAATCCGTGCCGGTCCCTCTCAGTCCTCTGCCGACCCATTTCAGTCTCAAGGTCCCGTCAAAGTATTTGTCTTGCAATTGCGTCTATTGAGCTTTGGCGTCGGAATGGGAAATGTTCGAGCCGGTAGTGGTCGTGAGGTCCAATGGTCTATGCTTTGAGAGCATAGCAAAGTGC
>JAMCVM010000080.1:0-11498 GCA_023475835.1 Bacillota bacterium
GAACTGGGCGGCCAGTGGACCGTGCTCCAACGCTACACTCCCTCGGCCACCTTTCACTGGACCCCGCCCGCAGGTGCCACGGGCACCTATCATGTCCAAGTGGCTGCGCTCACTTCGTATCAAGTACGCCATAATGCCTGGACCCAGGCCGTGCTCTCTTCCGCTCGACCCTGGGTGCCGCCGGCCCCTAAAATCTCTAGCGTCACCCTCACCCTATCCGGTACGACCTTTACCGCCCATGCCGTGTATCAAGCCGGGGTCCCTGTCGACTACCAATTTCGCCTCCAACCTCCGGGCGGCCAGTGGACCGTGCTCCAACGCTACACTCCCTCGGCCACCTTTCAGTGGACCCCGCCCGCAGGTGCCACCGGCACCTATCATGTCCAAGTGGCTGCGCTCACCGCCTACCAAGTCCTTCATAATGCGTGGGACCAGGCTGTCCTGTCTCCGCCAGCAAACTATACCCCGCCTCCTCCGCCGACGGCTGGCAGCTTGCTTTCTCTGGCGTATGGAGACTTTCTGCCCGGAGCTGATGGCAGCTATTCGACCATCACAGCCGATAGGTCCTCGCTGTCGGTGATTGTGCCCACATGGTTCTATGATACTGAAAGCCCCAACAGCCAAAGTTGGAGCCTCAATTCTCCGCCCGCCCAGTTCACTGACACGGTAACCACCGCCCACAGTGAAGGTATCCAAGTGTGGCCCCAAATTGGGTCGATTTCCGTGGCCCCATTTCAGACCGAGGCCGCGATTGAGACCACCGTCAGCCAAATCGTTACAATGGCCACCACCGACAATTTTGACGGAATTACGATTGACTTTGAGCCCACGATCGACGATGGCTTGACCCTGGCAGAAGTTCAGCAACAGTATACGAACTTCATGATGGCCTTGGGCCCGGCGCTCCATGCGGCAGGCAAGATCTTGATGGCCAACGTATATCCCTATGCCTATCCCCAAAGTCCGTACAATTTTGCCGCCATCGCTCCCTACGTGAACTACCTGAACATCATGTCGTACGGCGAGTTCGATAGTGCCACCGAGGCAGGTCCGACCCAAGCTCTGCCTTGGGATGAGAGCATCTACACGGCGGCGTTAGCCGACGGGGTCGCTCCTTCTCAGATCATCATGGGCCTCGGTGCGTATGGAGACTACTGGTCCTTTAACAACAGCGGACTCGACCAAGGCGCCCCGTTAGGCAGCGACAGCTATGTGACCGATGCCCAAGTCAGTCAATTGTTTGAGTCCAATCCTCAGATCACGCCGATTTGGGACCCGGCGACAGATTCTACCTTATTCATGACCGACTATTATCTGAATGCCGATGGCGTATGGACTCTGAACCCATCGGGGCAGGCAGTTGCTCCGGAGGCCCCTCTCTCCATTGCCGACGAAGCGACGCCGTCTCCTCAAGTTCAAAACCTACAAGGTCTGCTCAATTACATCTTAGTTCGTTACGCCGTGGACAATAACCAGGCTGTGCCTGATTTCCTCAGTTTGGCTCAAGATGGACAATATGGGCCCATTACCACCGAAGCCGTAGCTCAGTTCCAACAAGACTTCAACGTTTCCGATGCCACGCCTGGGGTCTATGGCCCTTCGACCCAAACTGCGCTAAGTCAGGTTATCACACAATGGAATTTAGGCGAATATCAGTATTGGGTAGGCAATACTAAGGCCCTGGCCAACCGCGTGCAATCCATTGCCTTGGCCGATCATTTGGCAGGTGTAGCCATATGGCGTGAGCCGTTTGAAAGCTCCGACTTTTGGAGCACCCTTGAGCAGGTGGCATCCATCATTCATCTCCCGGCTTAGAGATGGCCAGATCGCTTGGGACGCGCGATCGATTGTGGAAGATTAGAATGCGAAATTCTCTCACATCCTAATCTTATAGAGCCCACCCCGACTAGGCCTCAAAAAGGCGTAGGCCAGCGGATAGAACCCAACAAGGGGCAGCCCTAGGCGAACGCTTCTTCGTCTCCATCGGATTTCCGCATCCCTCATTTCCGCTCCCAAACATCCAGAATCGCATCCTCATCGACACTACTTCACCTTGGGCGCTTTCACCGAGCCGCTTGGCGAATGCACCATTCGTGGAGGGGAACGGGCTGCCGCTTTGGCCCAAACCGATGCCTCCTTCAATCCCTGGAGTTGTCCCAAAGAAGGTAGCCCCCGGAAAGGCCCAGAGCCCTTGTTGCCACATCGAGCACACAAGCTTTCCCGGTACATGACACGGTGGCAGGTGGAGTAGCGCTTCCACCTTCTCAGCCAACGTCTGACAAGCGGTAGCTTCGACTCAGATGGTCTTTACTGTCTTAGGAAACCTTCGTAATATTTTTAACCACACGCCCCCTCATCCTCGCATCCAGGGCTGCATCGTACTCGTCACCACGTCCCCCTGGGCAATGGCTTGCTGCAGCAAAAGCGCCAAATACTGATCATGGCAGGCCTGCCTGAGATCATAGAATGCGGGACCGCCTGCGGCGTACTCGGCCATTTTCGTCAGTACGGTAGCCACCGCAATTTCTTCATCATTCATTCGCGCGTAAGGAAAGGGGGTTTGGTAGACCCAGGTATCGCCTAAGGTAATTCCACTCAAAAAATAGCCTTCGACGTTTTCGTCCCGCCCTCGTTCGACCCGCATCAACGGAAGTTCAACCGGATGTTGATGATCCGTGAGATATCGCACGGTGTCATCTTGAATTTCTCCGCGCGTTCCCCGAATGCTGATACGCGTCTTTCGGATCCATGATCGGTGTTGATTCTGGGTAAAGTCAAAGACCCCAAGCTTCTCCCCGAAATTCAACCAAGCCAACTCGCGGGCCGCTGAGACTAAGCGCTCCGACACTGGCAGACCCTGCCGATCGGGTCCCTGAATCAAAGAGGTATCAAATCGCATAGCTCGAATCTGTACTGGCGCAAACCCCACCCCCAAGAACGTCCGAACCAAATTGATCCCATGATAGCCATGCGAGATAGACACATCGGTTTCAGTCACGGCCCCTATCCGACCCGATTGAATGACATTGAAGCGAGCGCACATCATGGGACGGTAGCGATATTGTTCCGCCACTTGAATTCGGGCATGTTTCTCAATCAAAGGCTGAAGCGCCAAGAGGCCATCTAAGTCGGGGGCTGGCGGCGTTTCCGCCAGCGTGGGAATATTTAGTGCGGCCAACCTCCATAAATACCCTGAAGCAGCGTGGGAAGGTACCGACAGCACCATAAAATCCGGATGCTCCTGTTCCAATAAGTCAGGGAGTTCACGATGAGTCACCACGCCAAAGCGTTTCGTCAGCTCTTGCGCCTGCTCATGATTGCGAACGACCATGCCGACCAAGCGAAATCGGTCGGGTAAGGCCCTGGCGATTTCAATAAAGATTCGACTGCGAAATCCTCCACCCACGATGCCAAACAGCGACGGTTTCATCCAGGTTCCTTTCTCTTCGGGCTAAATGTCGACGACATGACCCGGGTCGCTTCAGGGTGCATTCACTCGATGGTTTCTGCACTATATCTCGGCGGTCAAGATCTACGACTTACGAGTCAAAAGCCTTATCACGAACCGTCTATCTGCGAATCTCTTTTTTCGCCCGCACGTATTCCACATGCGCCCGACGATCGGATCGCTTGGTCAGATTCATCTGCTCGATGCGCGTAACTGCTGCGTTCACTTCTGATGGTGACAACAACACGGTCTGAGCGGCTAAGATGGTCTTGGTCAGATCCGCGACATAAATGACTGGGGTCTTGGTCCGCACTTTCAAGGTCGCCGATTTCCCAAAGACCACAATGGAATGAAAGCGGTCCCGTTCAAGGCCAAGCAATTCGGCCAGTGCTTTAATGTGTCCCTGATTTTGGTAGATTGGGCTAAATATTCTAAATGTTTTTCGCGGAAAAGCCTGGGTCCATTGCCTCTCCCCTTCGCGTCCGGAGATCACCCCACTTAAATTTTTGGTTTCGATGACAAAGATCCCATAAACACTAACCACAATATGGTCGATTTGGGCAGTCTCGCCAGGCCTCGACGCCACTAGAACATCGTTCAGCGTCGTATACCGGTCGTGATCGAGACCTTCCAGTTGGCGCCTTACCGCGGATTCGCCCATGTTCCCGGAAATCTTCGGTGAATACTTCTTCAGCAACACGGTGAATACCAAAATCAGCAAGGTCGCCGCCATTTCAAAATCAATAATCGACTTCAACGTGTAGCCTCCCGCCTTGGGCCCTTCACAAATAGTCTAAGTTAGAAAAAACGGGAATTCAAAGCACTAACGCCTTTATCTACGCATCACTAGTGGCTCTGCTGCGTCAGCCTCGAGTTGTCCGCTACCGGCCCTACACTTCGACAGCTCAACGTCTGCCATCCATCTCCTCTAAAATCCCGTTCCAGAGCCGTATCCTTGCCTTTAAGGCCCGTCGCGCGGCGCCCAAAGCTTGATCCCAACGCTGACCATCTTCTTCGCACAACGATCGCAGCAGTCGTTCGGCCAGTGGTCCGTGCTGGTCCCCATCGAGTTCAATATGACGGCGGAGATAGTAGACAAATCGTGTAGTCCGGGTTACGTCTGCCGATTCTTCCACCATTTGGCGAAACATATCAGGAATCACGTCTTCCCGGCCATAGAAAAATGCAGCCGCGACTTCGTGGGTTCGTCCGTTTTGAGCCACGTCCAGGGTTTGCAAAACGAATTGCGCCGTATCGCTAGTGAGTTCGATGGTGGCCAAGGCTTGTTCTGCGGGCATCGGCTGCGCCAAAAGCGCCAAGAACCGCTCCATCGGTCGATCGTCCGCATCCATCTCGTGCATGGCAGCAAGATAGAGTGCAAAGTGACTAGCATACCCGCCCTGACCGTCTTCGTCGGACTCTTCGTCCAACACAATCTCATTGATGAAGCGCGTAAACTCAGGCCGAGGTTTGGGCACCCATGGCATTTGAACGGAGGTGAGGTCTTGCTGCAAACGTTTCAACAGCGTCATAAAGTCCCAGACGGCGAACACATGATGCTTCATATAAATCTTCAGATCATCGGCCGTAACCAGCCGTTGATAGATAGAGTGATTTACCAGTTCCATTCGCAACTGAGCGACTTCACGAGCCAGCATGGCATCTCCTGGCGTCTGATTAAAGACATCCATAAATCCACCGCCCTTTTGATATCCATGCTATCACAATCCGTTCGGTTCACCGCTGATAGCTACTCAGGCGAACCGAGCAAGCCAACCGGTAAGACTCCGGTGATCTTGGCTTTAATCCAAATAGCGGCCAAGATCGTGAAGCTTCTTCACCTAGTCCGGGCCGGATCGCTCGGTCTAGGTGAAGCCATGTGCCTTGCCGCCTTTGAACGCTATTTGGAGCCGAGAGAGCGGCGAACGATCCCCAGCGGGCTTTAAGCCGATGCCTAGTCAAGGGTCGCATCTCAGTTCGATCTTCGCGATTAAATTCCCACAGCGAGCCAAACTTCGAGTAGAATTTTTCATGAAGGCTTTTTAAGAGGGTGTGTTAACAAGGTAGCGAACCGCATCTCTCGATTACGGCCGCGAGACCGAGCCCTTTCGCTGATGACCCCTTTCATGGTGATGGCCGTTGGAGCCAAAATCTCTGGTTGAGGAGCCCTATAATGAACGTTCGAACCCTAGTCTTTTACGATCCGAGTCTACCCTATCCCGGTCTTCGACCTAACGATTCTGACTTGACCCGGTGGAACGACGAATGCCACGTGGTGGCATCCGACCAGCTAGCCGAGATTCTAGAGACTGGCCAAGACCGCTTTGATACCCTGGTCTGGCTTCATGGGGGTTATTTCCCCGCGTTGGTCTGGCCCCATATTCTACACTTTTTGCGTCAAGGCAAGGGTTTGGTGGTCCTCGGCGGCACGCCGTTTCGTCGACCCTGCCGGCGGGCGCTGACCGACTGGGAGATTGGCCCCGACACTCCTGCCTATCTGCAAGCACTCAACATTCATGAAGTCCTGCCCATTGCTGAAGACCCCCAAATCATTCGCTGGTTGGCCAACCCCGAGGTCCCGGTGCTAAACGGACTGGAGGCGACGTTGGCCACCCGGGGGGGCGACCACTTTGTTCTCCATGGCAGCCCAGGGCCGGATCATCCTCATGAATCCGGCTCCTCGGGTCCCATCGACTTAGAAATTATTCCCCTAGTGAGTGGACTCGATGACCAAGACCGGTCCCGGGTGGCCTCGGTCGTTCTCCTAGAACACAAGCGCGGAACTTTCGCTGGCGGACGATGGGTCTTTGCCCATCGTTTAACTGATCGCGCCTTTTGGCACGATCACGGTGCCGATAGTCTGGACCTTATGGCTGAGTTCACAACTCACGGAGTCGCCGACCTATTTGTCGCCTCCCAGTACGCCTCCTATTATCTTCACGAATCGCCTACGCTGACCCTCTCTGCTCAGAATGTTCGTCCGGGCGCTACAGCCGAACTCTGGTCCGTCTCTCTCAGCATCGCCGCAGTGGAGCTATCCGATCAGGTTCTGTGGACGACTGAGGTGTCGGTGTTGGCGGCCGACATCACGAATACGCTGACCATTCCGGTAGACCTTGGTTTAAAACCGGGCCTTTACCATCTCCAAGCCCAATTCCGTCGAGCGTCAGATACGAGTTCGGCCGCGGAAGTCCGCATTTTGCATCAGGGATTTTGGGGGTTCGATCCCGAGCTCTTACAATCTCAAGCCCGGCTAAGGAGTGGTCGGGATTATTTTCGCAAAGATCAGGGGCCTTTTCCCATCGTCGGTACCACCTACATGGCCGCCGATGTTGCGCGCAAGTTTTTGTTCCAACCCAATCCCTATGTCTTCGACCGCGATATGCGTGCCATCGCCGATCATGGATTGAACTTTATCCGTACCGGGCTTTGGACGGCTTGGCGCCAAGCCATGTTCATTGATGGTCGACCTTCGGAACCCGTATTGCGCGCTCTCGATGCCTTTTTGCTGTCAGCCAATCGCCACCAACTGGAAGTCACCTTCACCTTTTTCTCCTTTACCCCTGAACTCTGGGAGGGGGAAAACCCTTATCTCGATCCGCGCAGTATCAACGCCCAAAAGCGCTTAATCGCCGCCATTGTAGAGCGCCATCGAAATACCACCAATGTGGAGTGGGACCTGATCAATGAACCGTCGCTGTTCGATCCCCAAAGAATCTTCCAGGGGCCTCGCTCCCATCACGACCCCTTCGAAGTTGCAGCCTATCAATCCTGGCTTCAACGTCGTCACGGCACCATCGAAACCTTGCAAGCGAGATGGGCAATCGCTCCCACTTCGCTTGCGACTTTCGACCAAGCCATGCCGCCTGAGCCCCAAGCGATTCCCTTTGATATTCAAGACGTCACCGCGAATAAGCGTGGGTTGGATTGGCTGGATTACGCCTTATTCAGCATGGACATGTTCAATCAATGGGCCGCCGACTTAGTCTCAACCATCCGTCAGATCTCTCCGCAATCCCTCGTGACCGCCGGTCAAGACGAAGCCTTAAATGGACAGCGCCCCTCTCCTCTCTTTTATCAAGCGTCCGTGGATTACACCACCGTGCATAGCTGGTGGCTGATGGACCAATTGGTTTGGGACGGAGTCTTTGCCAAAACCTCTACTCGTCCCAACTTGGTCCAAGAGACCGGAATCATGTATCTAGAACAGGCCGACGGTCGAGCCAAACGCACGGAGAGTGAACTAAAAGACCTCTTGGAGCGGAAATTTGCCTACGCCTTTGGCACTCGTTCAGCCGGAGCGGTGCAGTGGATCTGGAATACCAACATCTATATGGATAACCTCAACGAATCCAACATCGGAGCACTGAGGGCCGATGGCACAGAAAAACCTGAGGCGGCAGTATTAGAAGGTTTTGCCCGTTTCATTGGCAGCATCCGCGACTGGTTTCAAGACTTGCCCTTAGAATCAGTAGCCGTCGTCTATCCGTATAGCAATGATCTCGGCCACCGAAAAATAGCGGTTGAGGCCACCTCTCGGCTCACCCGGGTCATGGCCTATCACCTTAAGGTTCCCTTTCGCGCCGTCGGAGAATACCAACTCGACACCCTCTTTCAGGATCCTCCCCGCCTCATCATGGTGCCAAGTCCACACAACTTTTCTAGGCAGGCGCGTCAGCAACTGTTCGAACTAGCCAAAAACCACCCAGTGACCATTTTTTGGACCGGTCCGATCAACTTAGATGAGTATTGGTCAGAATACGACAGCGGAGTGGGGGTGGCCGAGACGCCTTCCAGCCTCTATGCTAACGAAATGTTAGTGCTCGATCGTCAGCCCCTCTTTTTCCCTTTCGACTATCGTCAGAGCGTTGTCGGGCTCCACGGTCGACGTCTGTATCCCGGTCAGCCCGCCGAAATCCATGCCACGCCGTTAGGCCAAGGCGATTTGCTTTGGTGTCCGCTGCCGATTGAACTGTCAGCGAACCTCGAGGGGATCGCCCGGGTGTATCGGTTTGCGCTTGAATCCACCCAAATCTCCGAAGGCACCCACTGGCGAATCGAACCAGAACCTTCGGCGGTCTTTGCCCGACGTCTAGAATTTCCAGGCAAGGGCTCGCTCTACGTCATTGTTTCCGAGGCAGCATATCCTTCCACGGTAACCATCAGTGAACCTTCCGGTCATATTCGCTATCGTCTGGTGGTGCCTCCGACTCGTGCGGTGCTCTTTGCAGTGGATGTCCACGGCCAGCTTGTTGCTGTCTATGGTCCGAAAGATCAGAGGATCGAAACGCTCTCCTAACCTTTAGGCTCGCTCTCCCCATTTAGGCTAGCGGCCCGCTCGCACCGACGACATCGACGGTGTCGAGCGGGTTCCGCCCGCCGGGGTGACTCGCGTCCATTCACCCATGGTTAGATGGCCCAAGGCTTCTCGCACCTCGCGGACGGGCCGGTGCGCCATCACTTTGACCACCATCACCGCACAATCATCACGACCGGAACGCGCATCATCCAACATATAGCTCAAAATAGTCTCCGCCATCCACTGGGCATCGGTCACTGGCAGCCGGGACAACACCTCGACCAGGCGCTGGTCTCCATGCGCTCCCGTCTCCTCCAACACTCCATCGGTGACCATGACGATGACATCGTTAGCCTCTAAAGTATGAAAGATAGGGTCGACCCCGATGTGGTCAACAATGCCAACGGGAAGGCTTTGGCTGCGGATAATTTCGACTTGACCCCGTCGTCTAAGAAAGCTGGGGGAAGCAGCCACCTTAATCATTTCAGCCCCGCGATTTTGTCGATCGATCAGCAGCAGGTCCAATGTGGCAAATTGATCTTCGGCGGAGCGCAACAGCAACGTCGTATTGACCGCGTGCACAGCCATTTTCGGACTAAATCCAGCTAATAAAAGTTGACTGACGAGAGCCATGGCCGTTCCGCTCTCCCAGGCGGCTCGAGGTCCCACTCCCATCCCATCGGACAGGCCTAACAGCACCTTGTGATGGGACAACTCGCGGACCAAGGCGGTGTCCCCGGAAACGGTGCCACCCGCTCGCGGGCGTTTGGCCAATCCCACCCCATAATCGAAAGCGATACGATCTTTGCGGTATTGGAAGGGACTTCCTCGCCAGTCCACCGCCATTTTGCCGACGATATCGGCGACTCCCTTAAGTTGCACTTCCGCTAAGGCTCGGCTCTCGCGGACCCGTTGCCGATATCCGGCCCGTTCCCGTTCTTTATCCTTGGCTCGATTCGTTTCCACGGCGAGTTCGGCTCGCCTGATGCACCGTCGGGCGAGATCGCCAGAGACATCGTCCGCATCCACCACCCGATGTTCGGCTGCAGTCATCAGATCCAACAGTCCCCGATATGAGCGATAGAAATTGTCTTCCCAACAGGTGCGATAGAGGGAGCACCGTCGACATAAGGTCTCAACCACCATTTCGCTGATCTCGCTCTCCTGGCTCTCTTCCGGGTCTTCGATATGAAACGCGTTCGCCATTTCCGACATCACTTGCGCAATACGGTCCATTTGTTCTGGTAGCGAGGTTTCATCGTATCCAGCGACTAGATTCGTTACCAAGTGCGTGAGTTGACTAACCCATCGTGGCGGTATTCCTTGCCACAACAAGGCTGCCACCACAACAGAAAGCCCCATAGTCTCAGCCGCGTGAAATGGCACCACCAAAATCGCGTAACCGACCACCCCGATGGTCAACCCTAGCCCCGAAAGTCGCCAATGCCGCTGTCCCATCCAACCACCAACAAAGCCGCCGGCGACTAAAAGGCCCACACTGGCCCCGGAGGCATCTTGACGGAGCACCAGCGTCAACCCTAGCGCAGCCCCGGCCAATGCGCCGTTAGCGGCGCCAGCAGCCACCCCGGCCAAGAGTACCATCAAGCTTCCTACCAAGAGACTAAGACTCAAAAGTCCGGTGTGGAAGCCAGCCAAGCCAGCTATCACCGCCGCCATCGTAGTGACCAAGAGGACAAACGTGCGTCGGTCGCTGGTCCCCCGTTCCACCTGATCCCATTCTTTCAAAAATCCTGCATATAAGACGACGGAACCGGCGCCCGATAGGACAGCCCAGGCCAGGGCTGCCCAGGACAGCGCCGGTGCACTCAGCCAAAACGGAACCCCGCCTCCCAGTCCTATCAATGGCCAGAAAATCCATCGCCAACGCTCGCGAAGATGCGGCAAGGGAATGCAAAAAGCCATCATCAAAATGACCGCCGCGCTCGCCCAACCGGTACTGACCACAGTTCCCGCAAGGGCTCCAATGACTCCATAAAGGAACTGAGGCCGTCGGTACTGCCATGCTCCGACGATGAACAGCCACGCAAACGGTGCGGCATGGTGATAGATGATGGCTTGTCCAAAAATAAACCCGGTCAGCAGGACGAGAACCGGCAGAGCCCATTTAAAAATTGCTGAACTATCCGGATCCGGTCGATCCTCCTCGTTCTTCGTGTTTGCCGAATCCAACCATAGGGTATTGTCAAACATAGCCTTCCCTCCAATGTGGTACAGACTACCCTATGCATCCCACAATGTATGGAAAACCTTAGACCGAGATGAGAAGTATTTACCGACAGTGATCGCGGAAAACTCCTGTAAAGTGCATAGATACTCAGCCCGACATTCGCGCCTCCCGGTTCTAAAGCCGTCCCCACCCAGGCATCGAGGCGTCTCCACCCGTCTATCAGGTGGGTCATCGAAGTGTCGAACGAGTTATCATTTTCCCAATAAAAGGCGAACGATCCTAAAGTCTCTTGCTCCATGCAACGCGCTCAAGGCTCACGCAAAACCAATTGACGCATTATTCCCGCGACCGAAGAAGTGCATGTGGGTAAGATCAAGGCGTTCTTATTCGAAACCGTCCTTTTAATCGAGACTTTTCCTAACAAATAAACTGGTGCTTTACCGCTATAACGTGCTTAAGCATATTTTCACAGACCCATGCAGAAATCTCCTAGATCTGCACATTCTTGAACACGTCTGGGATTATTCGCTCTTTCGGAGGCCGCAGTTTTGCTCCTAGCCGTC
>JAMCVM010000080.1:11508-22566 GCA_023475835.1 Bacillota bacterium
GACAAATAAAGTGGTGCTTTACCCCAATGAATGGCTGGTGGCAAGAAAATGCCCACAGCGGGTTATGGGCTCGCACCACGGACTCGCCCGCGCTTTCGGTGATAGCGTTGGGACAAGATGGACCACCAAGCTAGCAGCCCGGGCTCTGGCCGTATAACCGAAAGCGCGCAAGATCCCCCGACACAGGGAAATCGTGCCATAGCGGGAACCAACGCGGTAACCATCGTTTGCAGAAAGTCACGAGCTAAAAAGACTTCTAGGTCATCCATCCCTTGCACCGCCAGGCTCACTTGCGCCCCTCGGTTCTCGTCCCGGGTGCCGCCTATCCCTCCGGTCAATAAATACTGGAGAAAACAGGCCCGAAGCACACTTTGTGTGGCCGTGGCGTGATTGAATCCGTTTCCACAGTCAGAGATCCCTGACATCCTCCTGGTGCTATCGAGTCCATCATAAAGCTCGCCATCATCCCTAGGCAAACGAGCCCGATTGGTCCCAAAACAAAGCGACCATCATGGCCAAAGGCAGCGCCTACTCCAGGCGAACTAGAACGAACGGGCCGTTCGCGGCTCACCTTAGGATCCTTCAATCCGTAGTTTTTGGCGCCTTGGTGCGCGACCCTATACTAGGGGGTTACGGCTTCAATCGACCGGCACCGTGACAGGATTAATTTGGTTGCATTTATGCATGATAAACTCGAACACCTTAGCTCCGAAGGAGGCCATGGAATCATGACCACAGAAGGTTTAGCACGTCTCCAATTTGGCACCATGACTATCTACCATTTTCTGTTTGTACCTATTACCATTGGAACCGCCTTTTTACTCGCTATTCTAGAAACCCGCTACTGGAAGACCCGCAAACCTGAAGACCGCAGACTTATCGACTTCTTCGGTCGATTATTCTTGATTAATTTTGCTGTCGGAGTGGTCACCGGCATCTTACAAGAATTTCAATTCGGGATGAACTGGTCGAATTATTCGCTTTTTGTCGGCGACGTATTTGGAGCGCCCCTAGCGGTGGAAGCCCTGGCCGCATTTTTCTTGGAATCGACCTTTATCGGCATCTGGATTTTCAGATGGGATCGTTTGTCGCCGCGAATACACGCTTGGTCAATGTGGTTGGTGGCGATCGGGACCAGCCTGTCGGCCTTTTGGATTTTAACCGCCAATTCCTTTATGTAAGAGCCTGTCGGTGACAACCTTGTGAACGGTCATGCCGAAATGACCAACTTCGTTGCGGTGTTGGGGAATCCCCAGCTTTGGGTCGAGTTTCCCCATGTGGAAGTGGCAGCACTCACCACTGGGGCTTTCTTTGTGGCCAGTATCAGCGCCTACTTTTTGCTCGTTAAACTAGAGTACCGCAGCTGGTTCACGCCACCGTTTCAAATTCCTCCGCTCGTCGCTGCGATTGGCAGTGTGCTCGTCATCGTGATTGGGCACGAACAAGCGCAACACTTAATCACCGCGCAACCGATGAAGATGGCCGCAGCAGAAGCGCTGTGGCACACAAGCGCGCTTCACGCATCCTGGAGCATTATCTCGTTGTTTAATCCGTTAACCCACCACACCTGGTTTTCCATTCCAATTCCCTACATGCTCTCCATTTTGGCCTATAACAGTCTATCTGGCCGCGTGATGGGAATAACTGAACTGCAGCACTTGTACATCCATCGGTATGGCCCTGGATACTATGTCCCCCCGTACTGGTGACCTACTGGAGCTTTCGGCTGATGATCCTTCTCGGCTTCTTGATGGCGGTCCTCGCCATATGGGGCATTTTTCTTATGCAGAAAGGACGCCTTTTCCAACGCCCGCGCTATCTCAAACTGTTGATGGGAGGCATCGCACTCCCGCTAGTAGGCAACATCATGGGATGGGTCATGACCGAAGTGGGTCGCCAACCTTGGATCGTGTTTGGGCTTCAGAAGACGATTGATGGAGTCTTCCCGACAGTGTCTATGTATGAAGTCATCATCACTTTAGTCGGCTTTGGCATCTTATATCTCATCATGGGTGTTATTGAGGTACGCCTGATGTTTAAGTTTATTCGTCATGGGCCTGAGGCGGAGGAAGCTCACGTAACTGCAGACCGCGACGGCATACCGCCGACCACATTTTGAGGGGGGAAATCGAATGACTTTACCAGAGATCTGGGTTGTTCTTATCGCCGTTCTCTTTGTCGGCTATTTTTTCTTGGAGGGCTTTGACTATGGCGTGGGGATGCTGCTCCCGTGGATAGGCCAAACGGACCAAGAACGGCGCGCGGTCATTGCCACGATTGGCCCTGTATGGGACGCCAACGAAGTCTGGCTGATTACCGCCGGAGGTGCCCTCTTCGCCGCATTTCCTAATTGGTACGCGACGCTCTTTAGTGGCTTTTATCTCGGTCTCTTTCTGCTCTTGGTGGCTCTCATTATTCGCGGCGTTGCCTTGGAGTCTCGCAGTAAGGACGCCAATCCCTAGTGGCGCAAGCGCTGGGATTGGATGATTGTCCTGGGCAGCGCCATCCCACCCATCGTCTGGGGGCTGGCCATGGGGAATCTTTTGCACGGTATTCCGATCAATCGACAAATGAACTACGTGGGTAACTTCCTGACCCTGTTAAATCCGTATGCACTGGTCGGCGCTGTGGCTACGCTTCTTCTGTTCTTACTCCATGGAGCGCTCTACCTGGATTTAAAAGTCCCCAATGAATTATCTGAGCGCGCCCATAAGATAGCCTATCGCGTAGGAATGCGGGCCACCGTCTTCTACTTTGCTTTCGTGGTGATGAGTTACTTCGAGGCCAACTTTGCCCATCGCCTGGGTATCGACCCGGGCCCTATCCCCGTGCTCGCTGGCATCAGCATCATCGCAGTTCGCTTCCTGCTTCCAGGGCGCCAGCGCGGGTGGGCGTTTTTTGCAGGGGGACTGACCATCGTGTTTTCCGTCATCAGCGTCTTTTTAGTTCTTTTCCCCCGAGTCATGATTTCAACGCTCAATCCCGATTGGACCCTTACCATCTATAACGCCTCGTCAAACCCCTATAGCTTAAAGGTAATGACCATTGTCGCCATTAGTGTCTTGCCTATTGTATTAGCGTATCAGGCGTGGAGCTACTGGGTCTTTCGAAAACCCGTCTCGTTAAAAGATACATTCCATTACTAAGGCATGCGCCTCGGAACCCTTCGGCCGTCAACGAGCTATATTCGGCGCAGATCACCCGTGACGGTGTGACCACCCACTTCAGGCCCTCTATACGAAGACTCGATGCATCAGTGTGGTTTTATTCGATAAACAAGGAGGCAACGGAATTGGATTGTCCTCAAAACATATAGATCCAGGCGCTCGCCTGGAACACTCCAATATGCCCGCTGTCGACGTTGTCAATCGACGACCATTCGTGCGATTCAGTGCTGTAAGAGATGCCGATGCGCAGGGTATTATACTGCACGCGGATCACATTTAATAGTTTAACGCCGAGGCTGTGGGCGTTTCAACACCTTGCTGCACAATGGTTTTTCAACACGATAGCCTTCTCCGAAAAACGAAAACTTTGACCCGCGCGCAGTATATCCTGGGCGGCCATATTCAGAAACCGAAGGGGTCATAGAGAATTCCAAACTGCCTCGTCGATGTCGGCGATTCGTAAGACGCCCTTTAGTAACGCGATCGCCGTGTCACCGCGGTAGGGATTCGGGATCGTGAGCATTGGCTCAACGGGGATAAAGATCGAGCCCGTCAATCGTGGGCAGGTCGTGGTCTCCGTCTTGGAGTTTAAGCAAAATCCACCCTTCAAGGGAAGAGCGTAATTGTTCGGCAGCCTCCGTTCGCGTAGCGCCATCTCCCCAGACACCGGGGCAGACAGGAATCTCACCGAACCAGCGCCCAGTATCCATCTTCTCGTATTCTGCATACGCCATCGCTGCCTCGCAATAGAGGGTAATTAATCCCTTGGATAAGGTGGCCATAGTCCTTACCTCCACGTATCTTTGATATTATTATAACCGCACCACATCGGGAACACACGATCGCTTTGATTTAGCAGATTTGTCGGCCGTGACGGGATCCGAATCTCCTGATCCGTCGTCCACGATTGATTATTGGGTCATTACGGACTCAGCGACATAGACTTTGCGCAAGCACCATGGGAACCTCAGCATTAATCGTCATTTTAAACAATAAATCGCTATGGGACTAAACGGGGGCATATATGGCCACTCATTCAGCACGATCCCATCGTGACGGTAGACCCCCCGAGAGCGCTAGACCGTCGGGGGATACGCCCTCATGACCTAGGCTCGAAGCCAATGGACTGGTGCCACATCCGTGGCCGTCGAAAAGGTCGATCTCCCGGTGACAAGGCTCATATCGGTTAGGGATCTTTTTCTCAAGAATGACTGGGAAATCTGTCCTGTATCGTATTCAAAGCCCATTGTCCTAAGATTTCTGGGGCCTCGGTGGTCGATTCCCGGCCCATTCCCGACAGCACACGTTTCGTCGCTTGGAGCGATTTCTTCGGCATCGCTATAATCTGCTCCTCCCAGGCTTCCACCACGCCGTCTAACCCGGCGCGATCGGTCACCCGCTGAATCGCGCCCATAGCCAGCGCCTCGGTGCTACGAATAGGCTCACCCAAGAAGAGCAGTTGGTTCGTTTTGCCTAGTCCAAAGGCTTGGACCAGCCGATGAGCGAAACTCTCGGAAATGGCAATGCCCAAGCCTGCCACGGGCATCCCAAGACGCACGGTGTCGTCGGCCACCCGTAAATCACAGGCTAGCGCTAAAGCCAAGCCGCCCCCCAACGCGGAGCCGCGAATCACCGCTATCACCGGCACCGGAATGGATTCAATGGCGATCAAGGCCCGTTCCATCTGATCGAGCCCAGCCTGAGCCTCATCTAGATCCAACCCGTCCAGGTCGGCTAGGTCGTAGCCCGTGCTGAACTGACGGCCGGCCCCTCTTAACGCCACCACCTTGATGCGGTTGTCGTCAGCGAGACGCAAAGCCACCTCTTCCAACTGGCGCCACATCACTCGATTTAAACAATTATGCTGACGCCCATTTTGAATCACGACGCGGGCCCGAGCCCCCGATTGAATACACTCAATCGTCCCCAACGTCTATCTCCTTGGTCTACTAAGACCTTGCGCTGAAGACTCCTACAACCCACCATTCCAGCTTTCAGCAGCCGGCCTCGACGGCCTCGTGTTGTCTGGTTCCGATTCTCCCCATAGGTTCCCCAAAATTTACCGGGTGCCATGCTGCTAACCTTTAGCGACAGGAAGCAGTTCACTCGTGGAGTACTGGCGAACAAGGGTCTGAAGATACTCCAGCAGTTGCTCGCGAAGGTCGGGGCGGCTCAAACCCACTTCAATCGTGGCTTTGACAAAGCCTAACTTTTCGCCGACATCATAGCGCTCGCCTTGAAACGGTACCGCAATCAACTGACCATCGCGCGCTAACAGATCCAGAGCATCGGTTAGTTGAATTTCTCCCCCAGCCCCAGGTGCCAAGCCATCCAAGGCATCAAAGACTCCAGGGTCCAAGACATAGCGGCCCATCACGGCCAGCGGTTCTACGTCATCAGCCAATTCCCGCGGTTTTTCGACCAAATGGGACACCGCCAAGGTCCCGTCAGATCTCCACGTACCAAAGGCAATCCCGTAGCGAGATGCCTCTTGCCGACTCACCCGCTTCACGGCCACCACCGAAAGTCCAGGACGCCAACGATCAATCAGTTGCTTCAGCACCGGGGGGTTGCCGACAAACACGTCATCGCCCAACAAGACGCTAAAAGGATGTTGGCCGACATGACGACGCGCCGATAGCACCGCGTGGCCGAGGCCCATCGGAACCTTCTGGCGTATAAAGTGCAAGTCCGCTAGGTGGCTAACCGCTTGCACCACTTCCAATAAGTCAGTTTTACCTTTGCTCTTCAAAAATTCCTCAAGCTCGGGCGCGCGATCGAAATGATCCTCAATACTGCCTTTGTCTCGGCCAATAATCACCAAGATGTCTTCGATCCCTGAACTCTTTGCTTCCTCGACCACATACTGAATCGTCGGGGTGTCAATCAGCGGCAACATTTCTTTGGGTTGGGCCTTGGTTGCGGGCAAAAATCTGGTTCCCAAGCCCGCGGCGGGAATCACCGCCTTGGTAATCATCTCTCTGGGTGCCTCCTTATGTGGTCGTCCTCACACTCTAAAGCAGGTGTTCGTGCCGGCCCTCCTTCAAAGCCTGTACCACTTGTCGCACGTCCTGAGCCCGCCCTGGAGAGAGAATCAACACCGCATCATGGGTTGCCACCACTACCAAGTCCTTCACTCCAATACACGAGACGACAGGACCGTCACTAATCGCAGTGACGTTTTCACTGTCGACGAACACAGCGTGACCGCGGGCCGCATTCATCTCGTCGTTGCGAGGAAGGAGTCGAGCCAACGCGGCGAAAGTGCCTACGTCATCCCAGCCAATATCCGCGCGCAGCACAAACATGGAGGCTACTTTTTCCAGGATACCATGATCTACCGAAACTTGGGGCAGCTCCGGAAACACCCGGTCTAAACTGCGAGGGTCTTGGCGAATCGCCTGAATACCTTGACTAAGGTCGGGCAAGTGGGTATCCACGGCCTCTAAGAATTCCATGACCGGGAACACAAACATCCCAGAGTTCCAGTAATATCGACCCGACTGAACCATCGCCTCAGCTTGCTCTAGCGGGGGCTTTTCGACAAAGCGAGCCACCCGCTGCACGTGAAAATTGGGACCGGCACCATCCTGTTCAATGTATCCATACCCGGTCTCAGGATGGTTCGGAACGATGCCAAACGTATAAAAACCTCCGCGTTCTTGAGCCTGTTCCATGGCTTCGCTGACCAATTGGCGAAACTTGTCGATGTGCTGAATCATGTGGTCGGAGGGCAATACGACCATCACTCCCTCAGGATCGATCTGAGCAATCGAAGAAGCCGCCCAAGCGATCGAAGGTGCAGTATTCCGTCCCACCGGTTCTCCTAAAATCTGATCCACGGGCAAGGTCGGCAAGTTTTCTTTCACCTTGCCCACATAATCACAGCCCGTCACCACCCACGTATGGCCATCATCAATCAGGGGCCGCATTCGGTCTCGGGTGGTGCGAAGCATACTTTCCGATCCGACTAAGGACAAAAATTGCTTAGGGTGCATCATTCGGGAAAGGGGCCAAAATCGCTCGCCTCTCCCCCCAGCCAAAATCACCAACCAACGCGCCAATCGCCTCGACTCCCTTGTCGCATTCTGATCTTCGTGTGATCTCTACTGCTCTTCCAAGGAATGTCTCCGTCCTTTTCCGTGGAGCACCACCTATCATGGCTTACCTATTAAATTCGGGCTGAAGATGAAAAATCCCTGCCATATGCCTAAAATGCCACTAAATCCATGGTATGCGATTTCCTAGGCAAAACAAAGGCAAGAATCACGGAACTTGAAAGGTGAAATCAACTCTAGCCTAAGATAGAATATACGGAAGATACGGGGAGGCACAATATGGCGTTTTTAGACCGTTATAACCAAGGAATCCGCATGGTAGAACAGCGCCTAGCCAGTCTCACCGACGCCGTGGTGCATATGTTGGAAAAAAGTCTGCAATCCTTGGCCGACCAAGACTCAGAGATCGCTCAAGATGTCCTCGATTACGACGACGTCATCGACGATGAAACCGCTGACATCGAACAAGCCTCGGTGGAACTCATTTCCCTGCAACAGCCCCGCCAGGAGGACCTCCGGGTGCTGACCGCGTCGCTGCGCATTGTCCGCGATTTGGAACGGATCGGCGACTACGCGTGCGATATTGCCGAAGTGGCGCAAACCCTGGCGGCCAGCGCCTACTTTAAGGAACTCGTCGATGTCCCGCGGATGGGACAACTGGCCTTGACCATGGTTGAGCGCGCTCACGAAGCCGTCATGGTCAAAGACAGCGCCATCGCCTACGAAGTCATGAAACGCGACGATGCGGTGGATGCGCTTTATCTGCAATTGTATCAAGAACTCATCACGGTCATGCGCGCTCAGCCCCAATACGTAGAGCAGGCCAGCGGCTTGTTGTTGGTGGCCCGGTATCTGGAGCGGATTGCCGACCACGCCGTCAATATTGCCGAAATGACGGTCTACATGTCCGATGGGGTCCGGCAGCCCTTTCGCCGCTCGCCTCGCCCCGCGGACGCCACACCGCCAGCGCCCGGCCCGAAGTGAGCGCCCTGTCATGATCTTGGCCTGGCTCGGCCTCTTAGGTGGACTGGCCATTTTCACGTATGGGCTCAATCAAACCAACGAAAGCATCAAATCGATTACTAGCGGGGTCTTCCGCCGCCAACTCACCCGGGTGGCGCGGACCCCGCTGGGAGCGGCGCTCTCGGGCTTATTGGCCACGCTCTTGGCCGGATCGTCGAGTGCGGTCACGGTCATTACCGTAGGCTTCGTCAATACGGGGCTCTTGTCCCTACGCCAGGCCTTGGAGGTGATCTTGGGCGCGTCGGTGGGGACGACGCTCACCGTGCAGCTCATTTCGCTAAAGATCACCACGTATGCCCCCATCCTGATTTTTGTCGGAGTAGTGTGGATGCTGATTGAACGCTCCCGCCAGCGCAGCCGAATCTCGCCCGCGCTGTTGGGACTCGGCTTCATCTTCTACGGGATGAATCGCATTATCGCGGCCGTGCATACCCTCTCGGGACTCCCGTGGGTGCACCATAGTCTGGGGACCATGGATTCGGTGCCCCTCCTCGCCGGCCTCCTAGCGTTTTTAGCCACGGCCCTCATTCAAAACTCGGCGACGGTGATCG
This sequence comes from Bacillota bacterium, assembly GCA_023475835.1. Classification (GTDB taxonomy): domain Bacteria; phylum Bacillota; class Sulfobacillia; order Sulfobacillales; family Sulfobacillaceae; genus JAMCVM01. The sequence continues at coordinate 20,308 of JAMCVM010000080.1, forward strand.
CGCTCGCTATTACCTTTCAAATGCATCATCTGGTCAGCCTTGGGGTAGGCTTGGAAATGGTATTGGGCGCGAACGTGGGGTCCACCGCCGCCAGCGTCTATAGCGCCTTCTTGGGCGGATCTCGATCGGCTAAACGCACCGCCTTTGCTTATTTTTTGATGAAACTGACCGGAGCGGTCGTCTTTTCCCTAGGGCTTGCCTGGTTCGCTCGCGTCGTGGTCGCCATCGACCCTCATCCCGCCCGCACGCTAGCCGATGCCCACTCCTTGTTTAACGTCGTCATCGCCGTGGTGTTTTTGCCCTTTACCCCGCTCTTGGCTCGCCTGATGGGGAGGATCATGCCGGACCACGTGCCGGTGCCATTGACCCGGCTGAATCCTTCGATGATTGGCCAGCCCGCCGTGGCCCTCCCCCAAACCCGCGAGGAAATCGGACGCATGGCGGAACTGATTGCGCAGCGCCTAATTGAGCCGCTGGGCCCTCTGCTCTTTCACCCCGATGACGATGACGAACGCCAATTGCGCCAAGCCGAGTCGGAAATTGACTTATTGCATGATGCGGTGATGCACTATCTGGTGGGTATTGGAGGAGCCCAGCGATTAAACCCGGACGATCGCTCGGAACAAATCGAACTCTTCTATTTGACCAATCAGCTAGAACATTTGAGCGATACGGTGATTAAGGTCGTGGATACGCTGGTGAAGCTTAGCCATCGGGAGTTTGAATGGACGCCGCATCTGACCCAAAGGATGCGGGAATTGATGACTCTCATTGATGCCCAATACGTAGCCATGGCCTCGGCGATTGCTTCGCAAGATCTGAACGCGATTCGCAGCTTGGTCCAGGGCATCCCGGAAATTCGCCAACAAGAGGGAGCACTGCGGCTTTACATTTTGACCCACGGAGGCGAATTTGAACGCCATGCCCTGGCCGCCATTTTGGAACTCTCGGATGACTTGGCCGTACTCACCCAACGTATCGGCGATGTGGGCCGGGCAGCGTTGGGGATTGTCTAGCCCGTAGTCTCGGCCAGTAAACACCCAGACCCGCTGACATTAGGCTTGGTCCGGGTGAATGACCCACCATGTCTTGCCCATCACCATCGTCACAACCAGATAATCGGTAGGCGATGTCTGAGCGGCTGCAGTCGGCGCAGGCATTGGTCATTATGAAGCCGCTGGGCCCTGGATAAACAGAATGAAAGCGGCGGCAAAGTGGTGCCGAAATTTGCGTTGTGGACCTTGTTCGCGGAGACCGGTAGATTTTATGCCCGCGTGTGTTTGTTTTTGTGGGGAATCGTCTGGCCTTTTTCCCCTCGCCCCGTGGCGAGACGGTTGTCGATTCATCGCAACCCTCTTTCAAAGCATGCTCGCCTAAAATTCTCCATCGGATGCGCGCCGACCCCTCCATGGACGATTCGGCAGTGACCAGCCATTGACTCGTTTTGCCAAAGTGCAATCCCGATATTCCTGACTTCCACTGGCCGTTCATCCAGTCGAGGGGAGTGAAAATCCGGCGAGCGGTGTCTTACTGCTTAAGTTTCGCACCCCCATATTACGCCGAAATTTGGCACCGGAGATCGCGTAATCTCTCAGCTCTGAAGAACGTAATTTGGAAGTGCCTCTGGGTACCACGTTCGAGAATGTGCAAAACAAATTCTCGCATACAGGCCTGGATCTCTGCACGGACCTGTGAAATAATCAATAATGGGATCGTATGAGTGGCCGCCTCCGCTTGGGGGAGTGGACAACCCTCAGAGATCGTGCGATGATGAATCGGATCGACTCGCATCTATCATCGCGTGACGGGGGATTCCGTTGCGCTTCCGGAGGGACTGTTATGGCCAACCCAGAAAAATTGCATGCGGATACCTATCCCAATCGGAAAAGTCCTTATGAGTCCGTGGAAGACCAAATGGCGGCCGAGGCGGAGGCGCTCGATGCCTGGTTCACCGGCCTCCTCGTGTGGTTTGGGCCGGTGATGACCGCGTTTGCTCGGATTTCCGACCCGCGCAATCCCAAGCGCATCAAGCACCAACTGGTCGTGGTGCTGGTGTTCGGGGTCCTGCTGTTTTTAACCCAGTGTACGTCTCGCCGGGAGGGCAATCGGCAACTGACCGAACCGAAATCATGGACGACGCTCCAAGCGGCGTTCCCACAATTGGACAGCGTGCCGCACATGGATACGGTGGCCAACGTGTTGGAACAGATTCCGCCGAGCGAGGTGGAAGCGGTGCTTACGGACACCATAAAGCGCTTG
>JAMCVM010000175.1 GCA_023475835.1 Bacillota bacterium
TCGTGGTTCATACGAATAACGCCAGGCAGGCGATAAAAGTTACCGTTCCAGGTGCCTCATCGATCTCGCGGTCAGGCATTCCGAATCCTACATAAAAGTACATAAAAGGCATGTTCCTAATTGCACACTCCTGCCCGTTAAGGCCATCTCGTGTTCTGATGATATTCTAACAAACGGTCGACCGATCCGGGGTATCCGTGTTGCTGCTCGCAATGCCTGTAGAGAGAAAAGTCATGAGGCGTTCTCTCTACAGATTTGGCCTGTCCGCGTCTATAGATAGAAAGGAGGTATGATCATGCGCATCGCCTTGGTTGGTTTGGCTAACTCCTTTTGTCTATGGTTTGGCTAAGCCTGGAGTCATCAGTTCTAGCCTAATTCCAGGGTTGCACTGGTGGTCGGGGAACTCGCCCTATGGTATTCTCAGCAGTTGCTGATTGGCGTAGGCAGTGGGTTTTTCTGGGTACGTCAATCAGTGAATTCCAGCCCCTTGGGCTGATCTCGGCTTTACGTCTGGTTATGATTTGTGGTGTATCTGATGGCACGAAAGTTAGCCGAACCGATGACAAATCCAGTTAGCGCCAACACTTGTACGCCCGCGTCAGCACCCGAGACAAAACCCAAAACCCCGAAACCCAATTGCTCCGCTTACGGCAGTTTGTCAGCCAACACCCGGACTGGCAGGTGACCAAGACCTATGTTGATCAAGCCAGCGCCGATGACTTGCTCCACTGCACCGCTTGGAAACGCCTGCAAGATGACGCCATTCAGCATCGCTTCGATGCGGTCTTAGTTTTCAAGCTCGACCGGGCCTTTCGTTCGGTCAAACACAGGCATGATACCTTGGCGGTCTGGGACGCGCTATCCGTGGGCTTTCTCAAGTGCTCAGGAAGGCTTTGACACCGCGACCCCCATTGGTCGATTGCTGTTGAACTTGCTGGCCAGCCTGGCGGAATTCGAGCTCGATACCATCAGTGAACGGGTCCGAGCCGGGATGGTCCGGGCGAAGGAAGAAGGCAAACGCTTTGGGAACCGTCCAATTGAAACCAACGCTAAGAAATGGCAAGCGGCCCAAGCGGCGGTTCGGGCGGTTGAAACCCGGCAATTGAGCTACCGGCAAGCCGCGAAACAATACGGAGTCAGCGTCAGCACGATCCAACGGACTCAAGTGAAACTCAAGCAAAGAGCCCCAGTTTAGGGCGTACCCCCGAGCCGGGTCTTTTTTTATCCGGGAGGAGGCCCGGTTCATGCGGGGTGCAGGGATCGCGTCGGAGCGTATTCTCATGCCCTTCCAGGAAGTCGTTCGGGGTACAGGCCGAGCGTCCGCACAAGATTGTTTACTGACCCCCACCAACAGTAAATCACGGAGCCGTCCCTATGAGTTGCCGAATAGGGTGGCTTGGGCTAAAAAAACGGGAAAATCCAACCTCAGATTGCACATAGCCAAAAAAAGAGAAGGAACGCTCCCGCGCTCCCCCTCGCCTATCCCAATCCATGTTCCGCAGAACATGTCAATTTGTTTGCAACGAGGCAAACTCAATATCATAACTATAACAGGCATGATCCGGGGTGTCAACCCATTATCGGCACCATATCTAAATTCCAAATACTTTTTTGACACGAACCATAACCTTGGCTAGATCTTCGTCGGAAATTCTACCCAAAAATTCGGTAAGCCGAATTCGGCTTACCGATCTAACTTGATTGGCTTTCACAATGGAACTTTCTTTCAAAAACGGATATTTCTTTTGATAAAATATGTATCCTACCGCGCGTTGAAAATCGCCTATGTTCGTGGTCAAGGGTGCCACCATAACGTTCCCGTCTTTGGTGTTCATCTGGTTGCCAGAAACTACCAAACACGGCCGCGTCTTGTTGATTTCGTTTCCGACGTTGTCTCCGAACTGGCAGATAAAAATAGCGCCTTGCACAACAACGAATGATTGTGGCGATTCTTGTTCCTCGATCCAACGCAAGGCGGTCGTGAGCTTTTCTTTATGCCACTTCGCCAAACTCGCGGTTTTTTCGGCCTTCTGTGTCGGGATATCCTTTACCTCTTTATCTTTATCCACTGTCGATCTCCCCCTTCGATCCCCATCCTATGTATTCCTTCGTCACGAGCCCAAAGAATCCTACTCACCACTAAAGTAAATTCAACTGTGGCCCCAAGGGTCGGACGCAACCGGCTCCCAAAAAGCCTTCGCCCGATGCGTCCGTGCCTAGTCTAATCCGCCTCGCCGTCCTGTTGCCCACGTCGGGCAACCACTACGCTAGCTTGCCAGCCATCGGCACAGAACGGCGGGCGGAACAAGGGAAGAGAGACAAACCGATAGAAGCATAAGGGTCAGGCAGAACAAAGGGTCCTGGTGGCGAGCCAAGGGAAGGCCCTGAAGAGGGATGGATCGCTGAACCGGCACCGTTGATTTTCCCACCGAGGATATGCTACCCTGAGCATGACGGGGGTCCAGGAGTATCACCTCTAAGCCTTCATCCTCGGACCTCCGGGATCGAAAGATCGCTACTTGAGGGCGGTCTTTCGTGTTGAATGCCACGATGGCTAAGACTCACATCGCAAACACGACTGCAAACGTACGAGCCCAGGGAAGTCCCTGCAGAGAGATGGATCGCTGAACCGGCACCGTTGATTTTCCCACCAAGGATGTGTTACCCTAAACCTAACGAAGGCGCAAGGCGGGAACCTTGGACCTCCGGGATTAACGCCCACCAGGGCGGCTCCTAACGAATTACACCATTAGAAAGACCGCTACCTGACGGAGATCAAGGGCGGTCTTTCGTGTTGAATGCCACGATGGCTAAGACTAACATTGCGAATGCTACCGCAAATATTAAGCCGTTCCATGTGACCACTGCATCACCCCCCTTCCAGGGAGTGAGCCGCCCTTGGCGTCGAATCCGCTCATATTGTAGCAAACTTTAAGGAACCATGGGTCAAAGGTTCGGACCCTCTCGACTGCCGTCCAAAGGGGCCGTGCCTGTTTGAGTCCGCCTCGCCGTCCTGTCGCCTACGTCCGGCAACCGCTACGCTGGCTTGCCAGCCTCCGGCACAGCACGGCGGGCGGAACAAGGAAAGAGAGGCAAGCCGATAGAAGGCAAGGGAGTGGCAGGAGTTGGTCGGACCGGGGTCGAACGATGAGGGTGAGGTGAGGAAGTCATGCCGAATCGACCCAAAGAACCCCATGCGATTGACCCGCGAAAACTCCCGAGTGGCCGTTGGAAGGGCCGGGTCCAATATTGGGATCCCGACACCGGAAAGCGGAAAGAGATCACCCAGACGTTTGCCTCCCCTCGGGAGGCTAAGAAGTGGATTCGGGAAACGGAACAGCGATTCAAAACGCATACTCGGCCTCCCACCGACGAGACCTTTGCTGCCTTTATGGCACGGTGGTTAGTGCATCATGCCACCCAATTGCGCGATACCACGGCGGCGGATTACCAGATTCAAGCAAAAAAAGCGACGGACGTCTTGGGAGTTAAGCGGTTAAAGACCTCACGACACTGGATTCCAAGAGCTCTATACTCAACTCATGGAAGGCGGGTTATCCAGCCGGAGTGTGCGCTATGTGCATGCTGTCTGTCGGCGGGCTTTAAGTAATGCGGTCGACTGCGATCTCATCGACCGTAATCCTGTGGAAAAGGCCAAACCGCCCAACTTGGATGCTCGGGTCATTCACCCGTTAACGCCCGACGAGTCGCGGGTGTTTTAGGCGATGGCCGATACGCATCCCCTGAGAGCCTTGTGGTATATTCTGGTATTTACCGGAATGCGTCGAGGGGAAGCTGTGGGGTTGCAATGGGATGATGTGCTGTGGGACGCGAAAAAATTGTGCATTCGGCGAGAGACCGTGAAGGTGAAAGGGCGGACGAGTATCCACGAGTACGGCAAAACCGATCATTCGAATCGCACCATCGACTGCTCCGAATGGCTCATGGGTATCGTGGCCGATCATCGGGAACTGCAACACTATGCCCGGGTCCAAGCCGGGGCGGCCTGGAAAACCACGCGACCTTGGATCTTCACCAACGACACCGGAAACTATCTGCGCCCGGATAGTGTCTACCATACCTTTAAGTGGCTTTTGACGAACGCTGCGTTGCCGTCGACTACCCGCATCCACGACTTGCGGCATGGCATGGCCACCTTTTGGCTCAGCAGCCATGGCATCACGCCCAAAGTAGTCACCGAACGGCACGGCCACGCATCGATTGCATCACCCTGCACCTCTATGGGCATGTGCTACCCACCATGCAAGCTGGGTATTCTGAACAGTACTGACCACCGATTCCAGTAAGTACCGTCCACGGATTCTGAAAACTACTGACCGACAGTTCTGATGATAGTGACCACCCTCGCGTTGAGGATACCAGGATTTCCAGCGTGGAGGTTGAAGCCCCTGAGGGGGCTTGACCCCACTCTAAGGAGATGACTGGATGACGAAACGGAGCTTCCCATGGATTAAATTCGAGAAATCTTGGGGTGGCACTATGAGTACGGTTGAGTCGAGCGCGCAACTCCCCGGGAGCATAGCGTGAGCCGTGTAACGGTGGGGGATCTAGTACCCGACGACGTAAGGCCTTAATCGCTCCGATCAATTCCGAATACCGCGGGTAGTGTCGATTATCGCTCACGCGGAACTAGTGCTGCGCGATGCATTCGGCCATCACGGTAATGCTCATGGACAAATTTTCGACCTGTACGGTTGCTCAGATTGGCAGCCTATCGACCCCTCGCCCCGGTATCAGGCCACCCATTGCCATCCCAATTCTCCGTCCCTGCACCAGCGGTCGAGCTCCTGATTGCGCAACAGAGTGGTCGTACTGGTCAGTCGAGTGGATCCGTCCACCGACCAGCTC
>JAMCVM010000055.1 GCA_023475835.1 Bacillota bacterium
TGCTGTATCCCTTTGTCCAGAAATACTTTGTTCGGGGCATCTTCTTAGGGTCCGTCAAAGAGTAGTTCAGCTTGCCGCGCCCCCTTGGGAGCTTAAAACAAGCCGATAGGTTCCTGGCCATGGTGTGTGGCAGCCTGGTATTTTGGACAAAGTTACGGGCTGCTGACTCAGAGGGACTGCACGAAGCGTGGCTGTTCTTGATTCCCGAATCGGTAACAAGTCAGGGATGCTTCCAATCCTATTATGGCTGCCACGACTATTGCCTTTTACTGCGGGTCTTTTTGTTTCAAGATCTCCCATCTGGATGCCGCCACAGCGGGTTCCTTCTAGGCGTGTAGGGGAATGCCTACGGACCCACCCGACGGCACACGATGCTTCCTATTCGCGTATTGTCAGCCGGGGCCCGCTACCCTGCGGACTAGTACTGCGCGGCGTTAATACCTAATCCCCTTTGGAGAACAATAGAAGAACATTAGATCTTTGGACACGATCGTTTGCTTTCGTTATACCGGGCGTAAAACCCGAGGTAGGCAAAGGACGTGGCCAATGGTGACCTTATTTCGTACCCCCATCATTCAATTAAGCGCCAAACCACAAGAAATTCTGACCGCCCTTCAACGAGGGTCTCATAGTCCTCTGCACTTGAAGCAACGCGCACCGATCATTTTGAGAGCGGCTCAAGGGCTCTCCAATCGGCTGATTGCGAAAACAGAGGGCGTGAGCCGCAACACGGTCAAACTCTGGTTGTGACACGAAGGTATTGGGAGTCATGTGGTTCGAATCCACCCACTCTGAATGGTGAGTGCGAGCCTACCGTGGCATGGAGCCTTGGTAACGAGGCCTTGTGAAGCCCACGGAACAACGTAGCCGCCGTCCTGAAAAAGTGTGTATTCAGACCGGAGCTAGGCTGGAAGTGCATGGTGAGTCAGGCAAAGCTCAGATAAACCGCGTGATGACCAACAAGCGAAACCCCTTTGACACGCTTGCGCCAAAACGGCACGTAGCCGGGCCTACCGCTCCAGAGTCGCTGGGTCACCATTCCGACGGCTACCGCGGGACATGAGCCACCTAAACACTTCGCCCAAGGACTCTCAGTGCAACGTGGTAAGCCTCATGGGGTCTGGCTGCGGGCAGTAGGACCGCCATAAAGGGGCCACAATTCCTTAGACCCGCGGTAAAAAGTCAAGACCTATTTTTAGGCCATTAAACGGGAAAACGCGCAAAACTTAGCGTACCCTTCTATAGGCGTAATAGCCTGAAAAGGGCGACTAGTCCGACGACAGTGGCCTACGAGCGATGGGCCTTACGCACCGAATCTCCTTCCATCGTAGAGTTGACCCCGGGTCAGCAGCCCGTAGATCACACCGGTTAACTTGCGTGCGGTCAGGACGAGCGCCCGCTTGTGTGGATGGCGGGTCGCTCCGCTATACTTTTGCACGTAAAACGCTTCGAATTCCGGGTTTCGCACACGAACCCGGTCGGCCGCTTCGATCAGGTAATACCGTAAATAGGCATTACCCGACCGCGTCAGCGGTCGATCTTCGGCGTCAAAATGCCCTGATTGATGCGCACGCCAGGTCAGCCCAGCATATTTGGCTAAGGCATCGTCGGAACGAAATCGGCCCACGGGCCCGATTTCCGCGACCATACCGGCCCCGAATACGGGGCCAATGCCGGATATCGAAGTGACGGTTTGAGGGATGGCCTGCAGATCGCGGGCAATGGCCTTTTCGATCTGCCGGATTTGACTTTCTAACATCCGAATCGTATCCAAGTGCATCACTAAGCTTAATTGGCGCGCTTGGGACTCCTTGGGGCGTAGCCGAAAGGCTTTTTCGGCTAGTTTTTGCAACGTCTGGGAGATATTGTCAGGCGCTTTGAGCGTGGGACCCCCAATTTGGGCAATTTCTTCGGCAATTTGAGCCAACGGCGTCGTCGCGATACGATCCGGCGTGTATTGGGTCAGCACATGCTGAGACGCCTTCCCAAACACATCCGAGAAAAAGGGTTGATCGTCGTCTTTGGCGGCGGCCCGATACCCTCCCCAGAGGCAAAACAGCTCATTCAATGCCCGACTTTTCTCGATCCCGACGGTTTTCGCCAAATGAAACCGATGGCGGGTCACAATGCGCAAAGCCGTATAGCGTGGATCGGGGGGCGGACTCGGCCGCAAGCGTCCAAATCGCACCGCATCCGCGATCAACGCGGCATCCGTTCGGTCCGATTTCGCGCGATCCACAAAGGTTTTGCGAAACCCTTGAACAATGCTCGGATTGAGCACAAACCATTGCGGATTCCAGCGTTCGAGCTCCTTCGTCTGACTTAAGGTCTCAAACAGAGGCCAATGGTAGACCGAGGTCGACTCCAGGCCCACGGCCACATGGTCGAACCCGTCCAACTGAGTCACCAGCCACGCAATCAAACGGTCAATCCCGACCTGGTCATTGGGCACCGTCTGATGCCCCCGTTCTGCTCCATCGTCGGTCATGGTACACACCACATGATCGGATTGACTGACGTCAATCCCAACAAACAAGGTAGCAGTCATGATAGTTTCCTCCTTTCGTCTAGAGTAGGTACGACAGCGATCTGAAAGGGAACCGGTCGGTGACCCTGGATGCACCAGCCACCTCGTCATCAGCCGTTACCCACCTCAAGTTGTGCGATGACTCCCCTGCCAAGGGTGCCCTCAAGATGGGGCGGCAACCCGCGCGTGAGCTTCTTACGATCCAGGGACCGGTCCAGCAGTCTAAGGGAGCCTTCTAACATTCTTGCGAATGTCCCTCGAGGCAGGAGGTAGGAGCTTGACCGTCCAGATCTTCTCTAGCATCACCGACCGGGCCTTGCTGTGCAAGACCAATCCTTTCAGACCAGCCCGCTGCCAGGATCGAAGTTCTGGCCAGAACTTCGATCCTGGCAGCCTAGGGATTCTCCCCACGGAGGGGGATCCAGGCCTACTCTTTTTATACGAGGAGGTAACGGAACGGGTACCAAGCGAAGGCCCTCCCGAAATCGGAGGGATAGGAACCGCACGGCGATGCCGTGCCATGTTCCATCGCGAAAGCGGGCTGACTTACCCAAGGTCACTCAGCGAAGAATGACTTGGCAGTGCCATGAGAGGAGGACCGGTGATGAACCCATTTCCACTAAACCGCCTTGCGCGAGTCCACCGGGTCCACGTGCGGGATTTTAGCACACCCAAAAATGGTCCCATGGTGCGGTTACCTCACCTCTTCGCCTGCGTAGCCAATCCACGTCGCTCACCGATGGCAAAACCATCGCACAGAGGCGTGCAGTCCCGCAAGGGATTCCTTGACCCCCACCATCATGGGTCGTAGGAGGCTGCCGAGGGGCTTGAGCCGGATGACGGGAAACTGTCACGTCCGGTTCTGAGGGGGGAAAGGAGCCGCAAGGCTCCTGACCTACCCGGCAGGATGCCCCTCGAGCGGGGTGTCCCAGAAAAATTACCCGTACGCAATTTGCCGAAATCATTGCCATGGCCTGCGGAACGCCCGAAAAATATGACGTCCCGTTCTCGCATTGGACGGCCCCGGCCTTGGCGCAGACGGCGGTACGGCGTAATGTCGTGGCGATGGTCTCCGCCCGACAAGTCGGGCGGTATTGGAACGAATCCGACTGAAAACCCCATCGCAGCAAATATTGGCTGAATCCCCACCTTGGTGACATGGACGAGTTTAAAGTCCGCGTAGAGGAGATCTGCCGCGTCTATGCCCTCGCCCTCGAGTGGGCGGCAGCGGGAATCCAGGTCCATTCGACGGATGAAATGACGGGCATCCAAGCGTGTGAACGTACGCATGCGCCGCATCCGATTGTTGGCGCTCACTGGTTTTGTCATTACTTCCACTAACTCTCGTGCCATCAGATATCCCACGGATCATAGCCAGACGTAAAGTCGAGATCAGCCCAAAGGGCTGGGATTCGACCTGGACTCGGCCTGGGACCATCGCCAGGTCCGGGTCTGATTGGCGCACCACCAGTACTGCCAGCACTCGCCGTATAGCTCGTCGCTGTACAGCTCACCAGAAAACCCACTGCCTACGCCAATCAGCGAATGCTGGGATCCCATTGGGCGAGTTCCCCGACCACTAGTGCAACCCTGGAATTAGGCTAGAACGGATGACGACAGGCTTAGCCAAACCCTAGACAAACGACGTGAGCCAACCTCCCCCCCTTGGACCCCGTATTCACGCCCCATGCCCGGCCTAGACAAAGCAAACCCCCGAGTCGAACACTCGGGGGAAGGTCAGCACCTGAAGCGGCGCATCCTTACCGGTTAATGCGCCTTCAGGGATTCCACGGTTGCGCGCGGCAATCCGGTAATACGCATGATTTTCTCCACCGAATCGCCGTCAGCGAGCATAGCCCGCACCACCTGTTGAAGTCCTTCCTCTCGTCCTTGTTTTAATCCTTGGTTCTTCACCTCATCCAAAATTTTCGGCACCGTACTCAACTCCCTTGTCAGTGTGTCGGTCTCGACATCGGTTAAAAACCGGTCGGATATCGCTAAAATTGCCGCCGTCACCAACTCCCGTTCGCCCAGTTCCGGAATCTGTTGAATCAAATCCAGCGTCTGCCCAAAGAGCGCCCGGCGATCCTCTGTTTGCATGCCCAGGGCTAAAGCTAACCGCATTCGATCCGCTGGTTCCCACAGGTGGGCGGCGAGATGGTTCGCTACCACCTCCAACACCGTCTCGCCCTGAAAATCGCGCAATAGCACATTTTCGACCCGATACTGAATCGTTCCCAGATCGAGCGTGTCTAGTGCCGATGCCACTCTCGCATCATAGAGAACGACGGTGCGCACCGGGGCGTGGTAGCGACGAGCGAGCCGGGTGTCATAGTCCAAAAACCGTTCTAGCGATGACTCGCGCTCTGTCTGAAACTCTAAGTGAAAAATACGGCCATCCACCATCCGCCACACCGTATCGACTCGCAGCGCACTGGCTGGCAGTTCGGTGGGTAATGCGTCCACCAACTCGACCGCGTCCAGGCCAATCGCTCGCATCGCCCCGCCTGACAACCCCTGCGTTAACAACTTCAAATAGATATCCTGATTGGCCATGCATCACCTCGTTTACGGTTCTATTATACGGGGATTTTGCGTCCACTACATCCAGTCGGGCAGCTTTGGTGTGACGCGGCCCACTGCGAGCGCCTCATCCATGGGCCATGGGCCGCTCCGAATACGGAGTCATCGCGGTGACCCGCAAGACCCAGGAATCATCAACACACGGTCCGCCCTATGGGAAAAATTCCTCCCATCCCTTGGAGAATTTCGACCAAATTGGGAATTTCCTATGGGCCAAATCCACGGGTAGCCGCTCGATGAGTCTGTCGCGGAGAGATCTCCGAGGGCGAGAACCGATGCCGGGGAATCCGCCGGAAACACAATACTCATAGGAGTTCGCAACGGATGGCATCCCTCATTTGGTATCCTTAGCTGACCGGCTTCACCGCATAGGTATGGACACATAGCATAGGCGCTAATCGTGAAAGCCACCGATAAGACACAGCATGCGTGCCAACCCCAGGTCACTCAGTGACCTGTTCGCAGATCTTGGGCGAGGCATTTCGTCTGAATTGTCTTGGCTAACTCCTTTTGTTTATGGGTTGGGTAAGCCTGTAGTCATCCGTTCTAGCCTAATTCCAAGGTGGCACTGGTGGTCGGGGAACTCTCCCCGATGGTATTCCCAGCATTCGCTGATGGGCGTAGGCAGTGGGTTTTCTGGTGAGCTTTACCGCGACGAGCCATACGGCGAGTGCTGAGAGTCCTGGGGGTACGTCCATCCGACCCGGGCCCGGCGAGGGCCCGAGGTCGAATCTCAGCCCCTTGGGCCGATCTCTGCTTTATGTCTGGCCCTGACAAGTGAGGTACCTGATAACACCAAATTGAGTAGCAGCGATGACAAACCAGTGAGCGCCAACAGTCAACCACAGCAAACCGGGGATCGGCAATGCCGACTTGGTCCCTAGGCTAAGAGTCGTGGGACGGTAATGCCTCCCCGAAAATCATCCTTAACCGTCACCGAGAAGCTTGCCGAGCGTCTCAGTCACCACCACGGGGGAAGCTCCGGCTATCGTCATAGTCGCCGTAACCGGCAGAGAGTCATCGACCGAGGCCCCCCGGAGGTGGAAGATTACGTCCGCAGTCCCGTTCACCGGAACCGGCCCCACTCTGACCTGGGGATCGGCGGTACCCGAGGTAGCGGCCGTCCACCCCGAAGGTAACGTTAACGTAACTTTCCCGTTAACGGCTTGGTTGGAAATATTGGTAACCCCAACCACCACCTCAGGACTCAACGATCCGTACCCAGGCTGAGACTGCAAGGCGAGGGATACGGGAACCAGGTCGGTCTCCGTCGATGCATTAAGAATCGCCTGCACTTGATATGACTGGTAGCCGGGGAAGACGAGGTACACCGGGCTCGCGCTTAACGGCACCACCAATTGCGAGCCGGTCTGGTTAATCGGGTCGTTCATCCAATCGTACGCAGACACCGTCGTCACGCTGGCCGGTAGCGCAAGGTTACCGGCGCCCTTAGCACTGGTGAGGGCGACGGTGGTGCCAGAGGGACTGCTAAATGCCTCAGCAATGACCGACGGGCCCATCTGCAAGCGCCCTTCAGGTTGGTATCCGGCCAAGCGATCATCTAACGCGGCTAGTGCTGGATAGCTGACCTTGGGCGTTAGGTTATTGTTCTCTTCGCCATAGCCGGATCCCAGGTAGATTTGGCTGAATAAAAAGATCCGGCTTGCCCCGGCACCCAGCCCCTCGAGCACGGTATTCACCCAGTCTTGCGCTTGGGCTACTGGGCTCACTTGGGTTGTAGACCATCCCGCCTCGGTAACCCACAAACTGCCTCCAATCGACTTGGCCATTGATAGACCTTGCGTCACGCTGCTGGCAATACTGAACGACGTATTCGTGGGAGGCTTAGTTCCTGGATAGTAGTGGAGCGACAATCCCGAATATAAATTGGCTCCTTGAGTCTCCAGATTGGAGGCATGGTCATCATAGGCCAAGATCGTCGCATTGGGCTCAATCGCACGGATGGCGGTGGCTGCAGCCTCCGCGAGTGCAGCATACTGTGCCGCCGTCCCGCCCCAGAAGCTCGATGTCACGGGTTCGTTCCAAATTTCCCAACTGGAAATCCCATAGTTCTGCCAACCCTTCTCGGCCGCGAGCGTGCCCCCCGGGCGATATCGCTCAACCACTTGCTGGACATAGGCGACATAGTTATTCAGCGCGGTAGTGAAACTAACGGAAGCATTTGCCGAAAACGGGTTAAGTCCCTCGGGCCAGCCGGTTAACAATCCCAGGATATTGATCCCATGACTACGTGCCGCTTCGACTAGGGCATCACTCGTGTCCCACTGCGCACCCTGCGCACTGGGGAACAATTCGGAAGCATTCAAATTCAGGCGATACCAGCCAACGCCTTGATTCTCGAGGAGTTGAAACTCTTGGTTAAACTCGCTGGAAGCACCAGGACTCTTGTCGAGCGCCAAGTTTCCGTTCATTCCCACCAAGCTATCGGTCGACGCGGACGATCCAGAACTCGAAGGCGGGTCGGCAATTTCTGCCAGGCTTTGAGTCGGTAGAGTTTCCACCGGAATCCCGCCTGAATCCATCAATGCGGTAGACATGGTGTAGTAGCCGAGAGCCGGCAGGGAAATCGGAATCGACACGGTGGTCGCGCCATTCGGGGGAACGGAGACCGGAGCCGTCTGGGTGTCCACAGGTTGTCCCTCGATGTTGTACACCGTGGAAACCACGTTATAATCAGCACCTTGACCCGAACTATTGGTTAGCGTTGCCTGGTAGCCTGGTTGGGTTCCGCTTACGAACACTCCCCCAGCCTGATTCGGCGTAACCGCCAGTGCGGGGGGATCAACCCCCACCTGAAACGATGTAAAGGCGGCATCGGCACCCGCCACGTAAATCCCCGCTGCCGTTCCCGTCTCTGCAGCGTTTGGTGGGAAGTTTCCCGTCACTGTCCATGCACTGGGCTCAGATTGGCCGCTGGCCCACACCTTACCCTTCACCGTTGTACCATCGACTTGTAATTCCATGTCATAGGTCTGACCCATCGTCATCGAAAACTTGGCCTGGCTGACCCAACTGGTATTTTCATCCAGCAACGAGACTTCGCCGTCGCGCAGAATGAGGGCCCATTTCTGCGGGTTAGCGGTCCCAGTTCCATGCACGAAAACTCCGACCCGCCACTTGCCACTCGCATCCGTGTTGCTAATCGAGAATTGGGAGAGTATGGTCTCATTGGTCATATTGGTCGGCTCGTAGGCGAATTGCTTGTCGAGCGGGGCGGTCGAGGTGACGTTGTCCACCGCCAGCGATCCATTGGCAACACTCCAATTGCCGTCCACCGCGACTAACGGTGACAGCGTATTGCCTTGAAAATTATCCGTGATCCCCGCCGGAGTCGTCGAGGTAATCGGCACGGTCGAAAACGCAAAGGCCGGAACCCCCACGGTCAAAACTGGTAGCAAAAGGCAGAAAGCCATCAGCCAATAAATCGGTTGAAATCGGTGTTGCCCAGTCAATGCGCGCACGGAAACTCCTTTCCAAACAATCGAGCCAATACCAAATCAAGCATCCATGGTGAGAAGCGAGTCGACTACACGTGGTTCGTTGCGGGAAACGAGAAAACTATTGGGAAGACTACCATACCCGGTCTACCGTTCTCAACTTTTCGCCAAATTCTTCAGAAACTCCTCAGCGCATATTCAACTGGTGTCCCCTCCCGGCCACTATTCCGAACAGCGCTGGACCTCGGAGTCCTTTAAGGCCATTAGCGCGGCTAGATCCCGTGTTAGCCGATCCCACGGAGTCTCGGCCAACCATCCATAACTTCGAACATTCTGAAGTAAATTCGTGGGGTCATCGATCCTCACCTTTCATTCAACCCCTGCGAATAGTTGTAAAGACTAGGGTTGACGACGATCGATCGCTATCGGCAAAACCGCCTTGGCTAGGTTATCATAATGGTTCACATCGGCGTCGCATCCTTCCGGAACAGGTTCGCTGGGTTCGACGCCCATCTATAAGGGAGTGTGATAATGTCGTGGCACAATCGTTCGGCCGACTAGTATTCAAAGGTACCGCCGCCGGGGCTCTGTGGATATCGACCTTGCTGCCCCACGTCTCCGTCGCTTGGGCCGCGAACCCCATCCGCTTGGTAGCCACTGCAACCGCGTCCAGCATCACCGCCGTCGTACAAGGTGCTACCGGCACCCCCGTTTACCAATTCCGCCTAGGGAATCAGATTCTGGCACGCTACTCGTCCCACAATGTTTTCGCTCTGTCTAATCTGTCTGCCGGCACCTATACGATTACCGTACGTTCGTTAGGGCAAGGACAGTTCCGGCAGCACCAGTGGACCAAATACCGGTCGACTACCGTCCGGGTCACGGTCCAACCCAGTGATGATTTGGTCGTCACCGGCCCGGCCAATGCCACTGCCACCAACGGCAGTGCCACCATTCACGCGAGCATCACGCACAGCGTGGGCACGCCATACTTTCAATTCACCCTCAACGGGTCCGCCGCTCAATCGTGGTCGGTCAATAGCGCGGTGCATCTGAATCGATTGGCTGCAGGCATCTACACCATCGAAGTTGCGTCGCTTGGCCCAGCACAATACAGCAAGCATGAGTGGAGTCTCGCCAAGCACCAAGCCCTGACGATTACCGTTCCCCAAAGCGTGAACCTGCCGACATCGGTGTCAATGAGTGTGTCTCCCGCTGATCTCTCTCCCGGTGGCTCGGCCGCAACGCTACTAACGACGGCCGAGACGCCGACCGTGGCCTACGTCGAAGCTTTCGGCAAAAATAACCTTCCCACGTCCCTAACGACGAACGGGGTCGCCTCCGTCAGCTACCAATTGAGCGCCGACAATGGGACCACGCTCACGGCGATTAATGGCGTCGGTCTTTCTAGCCCTGCCCAGACGGTTTCAGCCGTGGTCTACGCTAACGGCACCGTGGTTGCCAATAACCAGTCGATGGGTACCGTTGATCCCGGTACCGCGCTCTTACCGTTCTCCGTGGAAGCCACCGACCTGGGCCAAAGTGCCGTGACGGTTACAGCCAATGGTCAAACCGCAACCTTGAATCTCCAAGTTGCCGCCGTAGCTCCAGCCTCAGCGTTGGCCAGTCCCACCAGCATTGTTCCGGCCACGGGGCTGAACCAAGGATCGGTAACGGAAACCATCACGGTCGAAGGGTCCGACGGGAGCGTAGCGCCCTATGCGACGGTCACATTGGACGGTAGCACCCCAGGAGCGGCTCCGGGTGGCTATCAAAGCGGGGGAGAAAACGATGCGGTGTGGGTAAGCGCAGTCAATGGAACCGAACTGACGCGCACCGTCGGCAGCACCGTCGTGCCCGATGCATTCCCGTTGGTTGACGGTGCCACTAACCTGTCGAATCTCGGCTATCAGTATCCGACCGCCAATAGCCAGGTCTCCTTCCAGGATGGATCGATGACGGCGACGGCCAACGTTGATGGCCAGATTACTCTCACCATTAACGGGGGCGGGGTGAGCTTTTGGGCCACGGCAAACGGTCTACCGGCCTCTTTGACCAATCCTCCGGTCACCGAATCGAGCCAAAACTTGAGCGCCGGCACTTACGGGCTTGGGATTTGGTACCAAAACACCTTGTTGGGCTCAGCGACCGTAGGCAACGGCACCATCGCCCACACCGGTATCGCGCCGACGGCGCTCTCCCTTGCGGTCGGTAGCGTCGCACCCCTGGTGTTCACTTTCAAAGATGGTGCCGGCCACCCGATCATTGGGGCCGGAGTCAACTTGTCTTCCGCTGGTCTCACTAACGCTTCGTTCGGCGTGTCTTCCGTGCTCAGCAATGATACCCAACCCCTCTCAAAACTGACCGATCTGGTGACCAACGCACAGGGACAAGTCACCGTTTATGTCACGGATGACACGGCAGGTAACCAAGGCACCGTGACCGCGTCTGTCGACGGCATCGATTTAACCAGCGGAACAGTCACGGTGCGTGCCTCGGGATAGGGTCTCGGCGTCGATGGGCATCGACAGCGAATCTCGTTCTCTGTCAGTAAGGCGGTAACCGAGATCGCATTCTCCCCTTCCCGAGGATGGCTCGCCGCAGAGCATTAGACCGACTACGACGTACGGCGGATGTGTGGATACTCGCCCCTCTCTCGAACCCTCTATCCTGGCCCCGGATTCATCGAAACTCACGACCAGAGCCTGCAACCCCTCCTGTTTGAGCGCCACTTCGAAGGGTTCCAAGCGTTCCGCCAGTCGATGTCATGGGCCTTGACGAAGTCCGGCGGCAGTTAGAATACAAGGCGGCACAGCGGGGAAAGACGGTCATCGTGGTGAACCGTGGGTATCCGAGCAGTAAGATCTGCTCCGAGTGTGGATACAAAATGCGGAAAATGCCGCTTTCGGTGCGGGAGTGGACGTGCCCCGCCTGTCACATCCACCACGACCACACCATCAACACTGCGATCAATTTACAAAAAGTGGCCGAGACGAGCTGTACGGCGAGTCCTGGGGCGCCGTGGCGCGATGAACCAGGTAGGCGGCAACAGATTTGATCAGCAAGGATCAGAAATGGATCATTCCACCAGAACGGTCCACGAACAATTCACAGTCACTAAAATGGGGAAACCGTATCAGAGACGCCGTCCCATCCAGTATGGCTCTCTTTCGTCATCACAATACCGTAGTTCCCATGTCTCGGCATCGATATAAAGCGTACACAAACCGGACCACCCTCTTTATCACCGATTTCTACCGAGGCATTCACCTCTAAAGCAAACCATTTACGGCATTAAGCATCCGGCGAATAACGTGCGGGAACTTCTACACCCGTGGTTCGCAAATTCATGAAAGGGAAATCGCAATAGCTACTTCGCAAGTTTCCAGAGCAAGAAGTAAGGATTGTTACGGACGTCAGCAGGATCTTCATGGAGCTTGCTTGTATAGCGGTAAAAGTCCGTCATTCCAGCCACCCCAAGCGAGTACAATCCATGCGCCGAGAGCGCACTTGCGAACACCCCATAAAGTCCCAACCCTTTGCGAACATGCGAGAGGGGCGGCACAGGGCCACCCATCAATGACCAATTTAGGGAACTACTGTCTTTCGGTTTCGCCGCCGGTCAAAATCGCGTCAATGGCGAATAACTCTTCTTTGGTGAATGGCAGGTGGCGTAAGGTCTCGACATTTTCCTCAATCTGGCTCACGCGACTAGCCCCAATTAATGCGGAAGTGACGCGCCTGTCTCTAAGCACCCAGGCTAATGCCATTTGCGCCAACGTCTGATCTCTCTTCTTCGCTAAATCGTTTAGCGCCCGGATCTGCTGCAGCCGCGTGGGCGTCACATCGGACAGAGTAAGCGCCCCTGAAGGTCGGACGGCTCGTGAATCCTCAGGAATTCCGGCAAGGTAGCGGCTGGTTAATAGCCCTTGAGCCAGCGGGCAAAAGGCGATGACCCCAAATCCTTCGTGTTCGGCAACATCCAACAGTTGGGGCTCGATCCAACGATCAAACATCGAATAACTGGCCTGGTGAATCAGAAGCGGCCGACCAACCTGTGCGAGATGAGTGCTGGCACTTTGCGCTAAGGCGGCTGGATAGTTGGATATGCCGACATAGAGTGCTTTTCCCTGACGGACGATAAGGTCGAGGGCCTCCATTGTCTCTTCCAACGGCGTGTCTGGATCCGGCCGATGATGATAGAAAATATCGACGTAGTCTAAACCCATCCGTTTTAGACTCTGATCAAGACTGGCGACCAAATATTTTTTTGAGCCCCAATCGCCATACGGCCCGGGCCACATACCGAACCCCGCTTTCGTCGAGACCACTAACTCATCGCGATATCCCGCTAAATCTTGGGCCAAAATACGCCCAAAATTTTCTTCGGCGGCACCGGCGGGGGGGCCGTAGTTGTTAGCCAAATCGAAGTGCGTGATACCCAGATCAAACGCCGTATGGATCATCTCTCGCATCGTATTCATTTGGTCAACGCCGCCAAAGTTGTGCCAGAGACCTAAAGACAACTGAGGCAGTTTCAAGCCCGATCGTCCACATCGAAGGTAGGACATGGCTCGGTAGCGATCTTCGTGAGCTCGATATAATGACATGCGATATCATCCTTTCCGTGTATCTAGCGCTACACGAGGTGCGCTCCTAGAACTAGCAAACCACTGGGAAAACTCTCGACGTTCTCGCCAATTCTACCATTTTCTATACTCACGGTCCGTCAAAGCCATTCGCCTGCTCTTCGCCAGCTAAGCTTAGCGCTAGCCTAATCAACATGCAGCCGTTGTTCAGCATCAGCATCTCCGGCCTCCCCACCCTCAGGCACACAATGGCCAAAGTGAGCCTCAGCCAGTTTGAGTGTGCGGTTCACGAAGTTCCCGAAGGTGCCCACAAGGTCCTTGTTCACTGCCTGCGCAAACAGCTCCCAGGTGAAACCGGTATCGTCCGATTCCGGAGCGTTGCCTAAGAGCAAATATCGCCAATAGTCCGCAGGGAATAGCGCCAGAGCATCGTCCAAGAAGATGCCCCGTTTTTGGCTCGTCGAAAATTTCCCGCCGTAATAGGTGAGCCAGTTAAAGCTTTTGATTTGTGTGGCCATGGTCCACGGTTCCTGGGTTCCCAACACCATGCCGGGAAAGAACACCGTGTGAAACGGAACGTCGTCCTTTGCCATGAACTGGGTATAGGTCACATTCGACGCATCCCACCACCACGCCCGCCAGTCGCGCTCCTGGGGGTACATGTTCGGTTGACCCGGCTTTTTTTCAAAAAGATAAACCATTTTTGATCGCACAGATTAGGGTCATGTCCCAGTTTTTTGGGGGCCGAGAATGTCTCGATTGCGTTGGTCGCTACGAATGAGGTGCCTGTAGCACTGGCCACATGGTGGGTGGGCAGTCGTTCACCAATCTAAGCCTGACGGGAGGTAGTCAGGTTGACGGTAGGCCTTCGTTTGGTCGTGGTTCCGAAGCGTTGGGGGGGCCCCTTCGCCGCGACTGCAACCTGGGCCATGATCCCATGTCTGATATGAACACCACACATTTCCCTGAGGTTATTGAGCTTAGCCAGGGCGGCTTTTGACACTTTCCGGCCGATGTCGTACTTCCGTTCATCCAACACTGCCTTAATCTTGAGGCCGGTCGCATTGGTGGTGTGAGCGATGTACTGGACCACGGTGTTGAAGCTGTCGAGGGGCTTGCCCCGCCAGTGGATGCTAATGGGACTGAACCCTTGATGCTCAATCGGGTTCCACTGACTCGTGCCGGGAGGATAATGGCTGACGTGGATCTCCAAGCCTGTGGCATCCGCCAAGGCTTACCGTTGGACTTTATAAAGACGACTGACGGCCGAGTGACTGCCGCCACTGTCGCTGGTAATATATAAGCGAGTCGCTTCAGGATATCGCGCTCGGCCGAAGGTGTCCCACCAGCCTTGAATACTTGCCACCGCGAATTCTACCGTATCGTGGCTCTGCCCCACATTGACGAACGCTTCATTGGCCGCGATATCGTACACACCATACGGGGCGGCCTTGCCGTCGGCAAGGCGAAGAAAATCATAGACATTGACGGGAATCGGATCCTCCCCGAGTCGCCAGTCTCGACCCTTGTTGAAAAGATTGCTCACGAGGATCTTGTTTTTCGTGTCGACCGAAATCGTCGGTTGACCAGCCTTCTGAAAACTCGCCCGCTGGTTCGCAATAAACTGAAACTGGGCATCGCGGTCCGGATGATCGGCCTTGCCCTCATGCACTTTACGAGGGCTTTGGAGGCGATAGCCGGCTTGTTTCAGTAGCTTGCTGACGGTCTGTGCGCTCAGCCGATGGCCTAAACCGCGCAACTCGGTGGCGAGGTTCCGCAAACTCTTGGATGACCAAAGTAAAGGTCGCTCGGGATCTCCCCGGGTCGCCGGGGCGACGAGCACCAGCAAATCGGCCACGAGCGTCGGATCGTGCTCAACGATCGGCTTGCGACCGGCTCCGGGCCGACGGATGCGTGGAGAAGCTTGGATCTCAGGATCCTGGATATCCAGCATCCCGGCGCGCACGGTGTTCGGAGCCAGTCCGGTCAGTTGGCTGACGGCGGCCACGCCGCCGTAGCCCAGTTCGAGCGCCGTGGCTCCGGCCCACAAACGCTTCGCTTTTTCGTTGAGCACGGGCCCCACCTTCGCATACTGCCGGCTTATGAATTGACGGATTTCTTGTCCCACAGCCATCATCCGAGCCTCCCCCAAAGATTTGGATGGAGGTTGATTCTCGTTGAGCACCGAAAACTCCTTTATCGGGCTGATTATTGTTATATTCGCTCTCGAGCAAATACTCAGCATCGGGTGAGAACGGACTCCATAAAAAATCCGAGGAAAGAACCTACCCATGACCTTTAGGAATCATTCAAGTTAATATTTCGCGAGTCCTTAGGCATGTTGGCCTTTAACCTCTTGCGCGTTATTGGGCAGGAAACGCTGGCGTTTACCGACCTTCCATTACGCCAACCCCAAGCCCGTCGACGCCTTCACACCGTGGTCCGGCATATCATTGGATGCACGGCCAAGTGCGTCACCCACGGGAGGACGACGACCGTGCGTTATGCAGAGACGCACCCCTGGGGCACCATTTTAGGCTGGGGCACCATTTTAGGACGCCTCTACGCCGTTTCCCCTAACGTCCCCGGCGATGCATCGGGGATCAGACCGTCATAGCGCTTCGCCTCCACCCGTTCGGACCGAACGGGGCCTTGGCGTTGTCGCGATTCGGGGCGGCAGTACGTTTGCCTGGAGAAGCCGCAGCAGCGTTGCGCGCAGGTATCCGCCCTATTATATTATCGGCCTCTTGCCGCAAGAATATCGTCAGTTCCTTCCGGTATATTCTATAAACTACCATCATCAGTAGATGTTTACCATTTCTCTATTTTCTGACGTCTATTCGTCACGGATTCAGTTTCTGATAAAAGACGCATCCGCGCCGTTGAATATGTTCACGAACAGCCAGATCGCCAACATCGTGAAAAATAGATAGATCCACTAGATACGGGATCGGCGATTCAACGATTTCGTGCATGATCCGCAACAAGTCGGCGTGCGTCAGAGCATCTCCGATAAGGGTCAGATCAATATCCGACCCTGGTTTATAATTGCCCTTAGCCCGCGACCCATAGATGATGACCTGTTCAATATCTGGATGTTGCTGAAAAATGGCATGGATTGTACGTACTGTAGTCTCTGACAAGCCAAAAGGCATTACAGGCTCTCCTCCATTCGCAGTGATTCCAGACGCCGTTCCAGCTTTTCGAATTGAGGCACGTAGTCTTGGCGAATGGATTTCAGAATTTTTTGGGCCGTGTCCTCGTCGTACGTATGCGATGTAAGATTGCGGCTTTCAATCATGGCCATCCACGTGTCGCCATCCATAATGAGCCCCATTTGAAAAGCTAAACGTGTTACATCGCGGGGCCCATATAAGTTTTGACCGCCACGACTTTCAAGAAAGTCCTTCAAAACTTTCCATGCCAACTCATGAGTATACTCGAACGCTTGAATCATGCCTTGTTCTTCGAGTTTCGACAGTGCTCGACTTTGAGCTAATGCATTGGCATCCCGCAACTGCGCCAAGGCTTGACTAAAGCGCATTAGGCGCTGTATCCAGCGCACATCGTGACCCAGCATAGCAATCATCTCCCAATTGGCCCTGTATCAACTCAAAAACTTAATACGGCATGGGAACCCAACCGTACAAGCTGTAACCGGTCCGAGTTGGATTTTCGATAGACTACATGGCAGTTTCGATACTCCTGCCATTCTCCGGCAAGCGCATGATCGTGATATCGTTCTGGCAGAAGCTGATCATCTGCCAACGTTTGGATAATTCCTCGCAAGTCGTTAACCACCACATCACGAATAGTACTCTGGAGAACATGGCGAAAGTCTCTTTCGAAAGTACGAGTGTACTCAATCCGGCGCATTGAGGGCGGATAACAAATTCGTGACCGATTTAACTTCTAGCGAGGGTTCCGTTCGATCTTCTTTCATAGCAGCGATAGTTTCTTCATTGGGGGTGAGCGGATCAAAGGGCAACGCATGCTCACGAGCCACTTTAATCAATAAAAGCCGAACGGCATCTGAAACCGTTAAACCCATTGAAGCCAAAACGACCGTAGCCTCTTCCTTAATCGCGCCATCAATGCGTGTGGTCACCAATGCGTTAGCAGCCATCATCTTTATTTCCCCTCTATGCTTAACAACGCTAATCATAGCGTTTCATCCGGAGACGGTCAATAAAAATAGCGCCCCCTGAGGGGGCGCTAGGCTAGGTCATTGTCGCTAACATTTGAGTCAGAATCTCTTCGGTCTGCCAAGACGAATCGTGCGTCAACTGGTCAAAGTCCACGCACAGGGACTCTTCGCATAGATAGCGAAGCCGACTGTGTATGCCCTGCGTATCCTGTCGCCCGTGATCCGCAAATGCCCGAAACACCGGGTCTTGTTGCGCTGCGGCGATCAGTTTCCGTATCGCCGGTTGCTCATCATTCTCTCTGGCTGACATTTTCGCCCTCCCTACCGGTCTGCTTAAGCAGACAAAAAAACAGGCGCCCCGAAGGGCGCGGGTAATAACTCCACGGGTTGATCACACCTTCTGTGTGCCAGGACTTGGCCCAACCACCCCGCCCGGAGACGTGGCCAACAACCGCAACAAGCGTTGCCGCTCAAAAATGTAGGACAGTCCTGTCACCCGGGCATATTGTCGGATCGACTGTTGCGCTGTTATGTCCCACGCAAAGGCTTGATCGTCAGGTGCCCGATGCTCACGGACAGTGAGAGGAATCGCTCGAAAAGCATTCATTAATGCCGATTTCCGGAACCCGCTCGATCCGGGCTGGTTGATCCAACGGTTGAGCACCTGATAGACGCGCTGGCGGCTAATGTGCAGATCCTGGGCAATCGTCTGGTCGGCTTCTTTATGCTGATACCGCTGGATGATGAGGGCATCGCGGGGACTATATATAGCGGCGAGATTGAGTTGCAGCACTTTAGTACCCACATTTGGCGCCATATTTTTCCAGTCATTGGGCTGCAAGGGTTTCGGGGATCGGTAGGGAAGAATTAGTGACTACAACCAGGATTGCATCGCCTTTAGGATAGGTTGGAGCGTCGTATTGGCGATGGGGGATTCGCAATCCAGCGCCTGAAGATAGGCGCTTTGCTCGGGCGACGATTCGGTGAGCGTTAACCCAGTGTGGTTGGTCGATTGGATTTTCAAGCGATGGATCTGGCTAGACGCCAAGGCGTCTAGGATCGTCGCGGGGGACTCAGCCAGGGACTCAAGTCGGAGACGTTCTTCCATGGCGTTATCGATCCCATTGGCCAGGACGCAGGCCATCCCATGCGCTCGAATGCGGTGGCTACGACTGAGAAACAACGGCCGCAAGGCCAGCGGCGATTGGATTTCGTGAAAGGCTTCTTCGACGCGGTTTTTGCGGCGGTACCAGGCGATGACGGCTTCCGTCGACATTTGAGTCGTCGTAGCATGGATCTCAAAACAGGTGACCCCGAACACGTGTTGAGCCGCATGACGAGCCGCCGGGTCCACGCGAAGCGAGACCTGCCAGGACTTCACCGGTGTCCGCCGGGGAGCCTGAGGTTCCACCGAGCACGGGGTATACTCGATCTCGACAATTCCGGTGAGATGTTTGCGCCGTAGTAGATCCCGGAGATCACGTTCCAAGGGAGCCAGTGGGCGGGCCCGACGCGCCGCGGCCAGTTCGGTGTTTTTGGCTTGCACCCAGGCTTCCACGGCGGCAATGGCGGCCGCTTGCACGGCCAGTTCCAAGCGAAATCGGCGCACGTCGAAGGCTAGTACCCAACGATGGTCCTGCGTGGTCCATTCTCGATACCATAAGGTCGCTTCGGAGTCATAAGCGACCCATCCGCGTTGTGCGACTACGGCCTGCCAGTCCTCAAGGGGGACCGTTGCTGGCCACCCCTCTTCCCAAAAGGACAAGCTATACTGCGCGCGGGTCAAACTTTGCGTTTTAGCTGGCCTTAAAGTGTTGAAAATTCAAGGTTAACAAGATATCAAGTTGCGGCTTGTAGTCGGTTGCCGTCTTCGTTAAACAGTCATCAATGGCTTGCTTAAATTCGGCAAAGGTTTCGTGATAGACCGAGTTGAGACATTGCGCTTTGACAAACTTCCACAGGCGTTCTATCAAGTTTATACTGCGCACAGGTCATTGTTTCCTTTTTAAGAGCACGCCATAGTGCTTGGGACGCGTGATCTAACAAGGTGTTGAGGGACCCCCAGCTTTGGCCTCAAACCGCCAAATTTGACCCGCGCGCAGTATAGCGATATACGACCGCTTGCCCGCCAATACGGCGGCCATCGCCAATAGGAGAATTTCTTCTAAGGGAAAACGGATGCCTCGCCTCTGACGAGGGTCAATCAAGACCAAAAGTCGGTCCCGGAGCCCGGAAGGCCCGGCCCAATTCCGTGCATTGAAATCGACCATAACGCAAAAGTGCCTCCATCCGAACGAGCCCTGGCTACAGAAAGCAAAGGCCATCATCTCGTCCGTAATTTTGCTGATAGAGGTTCACTATCACCGATCGATCGGAAAATGTCCACTTCCTTAAAAAGCGGCGAAATTACAGGGGTTTGCAGGACTTTGACGGGACCTTGATGGCTTGATTTGCGTCCTTGCGGTGACGCTCGCTCATCTGCTGCAGCGGGAATATGCCCGTCACAATTTGACGTTAAGTCTGGATGTCTTGTTACGCGAGTTAACGACCATCGACCCACGTTTCACACCCCCATATATTGGAGATAATCATTGGTTTTAACCCCAACAGGTTGCGCTTCCCAAATATTCCCGATCAATATGTAGGCTGATGATCATGGTACGATACAATATCTAGAGGCAAGGGTGCGAAACATGGGATCGAAGAAGTCCTCTGGGTCTATCCTGATCCCCATGGGGGCACACATCTGACACTCACCGAACGTAGTCCGCGCCAACAACGTCTTCCAGATCTTTTAAACATTTCGGTTCCGCAGTTCGAATCGGTTCGGCAATACGTGTCAAATCCCTAAACGCCTTGCGCCGCAAGGCGTTTCCTTCTGCCTCTATCGCTAACTAGGAAAGTCCTGCTAGGTCACTCACGGGCAGTACCAAGGAAATAGGCGAACACCTTGCTGGCCGAAAATTTCGTGGGCGACAAGACCGAAAAAGGCCGGGACAGAGGTTTCTCTGCCCTCGGCCGTAAAAACGCCGAACTGCTCAAAAAAACATCGCTGCGGTCCGATGGGTACCGATGTCCACACTTTTCAATAGGCTTGGGGAAAATCCACCCAAACAGGATCGATCCGGCGGACGACATTTCTCAAGGTCCCGATCCCGGTAATGGCGATGCGAATCTCATCCCCCGGAGCAAGAGAGAAATCATCCGGAGGCACAATTCCGGTACCCGTCATCAATCCTGTCCAAGGAGCCAGCGGCCAAGCGATGCCTAAAAACCGTACCAATTCCGGGATAGACCTGCGCATACGAGATGTGCTGGTCCGGTCATCAAGCACAACCATACCACCACGCACAACCGTCATCTGAATATCTAATGCGGTCGCGTCTACGGTCTCGGCTAACGCGATCGAAGGTCCAAGCGCTGCACTATGGTGAAAGACTTTCGCCTGAGGCAAATACAGAGGATTTTCGCCCTCGATGTCCCGCGAAGAAAGATCGTTGCCTGCCGTATATCCAAAGATACGCCCGTCGGGATCTAAGATGACTGCCAGCTCTGGCTCCGGTACCATCCACTGTGAATCCACCCGCAATCCCATCACCGCATCTTGACCCACCACACGCGACCCTGGTGCTTTAAAAAAAAGTTCCGGACGATCGGCAGCGTAGACCTGGCGGTAAAAGTCTTGGGCTCCCTGACTTTCGCGCGTTCTGGCCTCGCGGCTCTGCTCATAAGTGACTCCTGCCGCCCACAACTCGGACAGGGTCAATGGAAATTGCACGTTTACAGAGTCTAACCTTACTCGAGGAACACTCGAGTCTGAAAGTGCCTGGCGAAGCCAGTCCCAGCCGTCTCCGGATCCCTCAGCCTTCTTTTTCTGCCAAATCGCCTCGATTGAGTTCAGCGAAGCATCCCAAACGGTAAGGTCTACAGCCACTTCTTTCGGCCCCTGGGATCCTCCGAAATGGAGAATTTGAGCATGGTCTTGCCACGACCACAAATTCAACGTCTCTTCCTGCATAGTCGGATCCCCTCCTTTTGAAATCATTTGAGCACACTCGCTACCCTATTCATGTTAATCTTATGGAACTAGCAATACCATGCCTTGGGGGGATTTCCCCCATATTAATTGAGCGTGTTCGACGAAACGTCTCGGCCCCCACCTGGCGGAGTCGTCTAACGCTCTTTGAACCCGCGGAACTGCACAGAGTCGCACGAACCGTTAGCAGAGCGAAAGCCTAGCCATCGTATGTGTTTCCCCTAAGAGACGAAAAAGAACGGTCAGACATCGGAGAGGGTGCGCGACGAAGTCGCTCTCAGGTATTTCCGCCCTCCAAGTCGGGCGCCTTCTCGCGAAGACGGATCGACATCCCCATCGAAGTGAATATTGGCTAAGTCCGTCCATCACCGGTATCGAAACGTTTCATAAAAATATCCGGGCCCTATGTGGAGTTTGTGGTTTTTCCCGAGACCGATGCGGATCATCCTGCTTTGGACTCACGAAAAATTAAGTTGCATCATTACTGGACGCTACCGGTGGGTTCTCCGCGGGGTGGCTTCGGGTATCCACGCACGTACGGCGGATTACATCGCCGACCCTTTGCAATCACGAGAACACCGGTGAGGTGCAATCTGAGGTTGGATTTTCCCGGGTTTAGCCGAAGCCGCCCTCTTCGGCCACCCCCACCCAGGTTGGAACGGACGCTCCGTACTGCAAGGACTGGCATGCCTCAAGAGATGGCAACTCAACCGCACAGTTCCGTGATGGAGTACCTCTGTCATGGGTCACCACAATGGGTTGCGGGCAAGTGCTAAGAACTCGGTGCTTCCCGCTCGTCGGCGGGTCGCATCTTCATCTTAACGGAGTGCTGAATCGAAGTCGGACGAACCCGATCCGCGATACGATTCGAAACCACCGTAGCTTCTTGGGGGTCAATGGCGGGAGCGAGAGAATATTTGAGGGCTTGGCGATCTTCGGCTCCGCGCCACGGTGCTGAGCTTCTTCTGGGCTGACTCCCACGACTACTATCTCGGTCGGGCCATTGCTGGGGCGTGCACTACTCCTTCGTACTGAGATGGAGTATGCTTAACGCAAGCCGTGGATGGGGCCGCGTAAGGAGGGGAACATTTTATGATGGCATCCGAAGACGCGAACGTTGTGGGCGCTTATTTGAAGCAAAAGCAGGACCAATGGATCGTCGCC
>JAMCVM010000200.1 GCA_023475835.1 Bacillota bacterium
ACTTTCGAGGTGGTGGTTCCGACCCTGCGGAGGGAGGATGCCGGAGACGGCTAGGAGCAACACTGCGGCCTCCGAAAGAGCGAACAATTCCAGACGTGTTCAGGAATGTGCAGATCTAGGAGATTTCCGCATGGGTCTGTGTAAATATGCTTAAGCACGTTATAGCGGCCAAGCTCGCTTCGCCCCACATCTTCAGCCTTGCGATGTAATCTCGCGCCCGATGCGTAGAATCGCCAAAGCCAGGTGCACCCCACATCAATAGAGGGCCCACCTGGCTTTGGTGATCGCTTAGACTTCCATGATGATCGGCAAGATCATCGGCCGACGTTTCGTCCGCTCCCATAGGAATCGACCTAAGGTATCGCGTACAATCGACTTGATCGCCGACCACTCGCTTAGGTGGCTACCTTCCATGGCACTCAAAGCGTGTTTGACCCGTTGCCTCGCCTCTTCCAACAAAGCCTCCGACTCGCGAACATAGACAAATCCTCGGGAGACAATATCCGGCCCGCTTACCATAAGTCCAGACTGTCCGTCCATGCCCACGACCACAATCAAAATTCCGTCATTAGACAATTGTTTGCGATCGCGAAGCACAATATTGCCTACATCGCCGACGCCGACGCCATCGACCAATACTTTTCCGGACGTCACCGCGCCGACGATGGCCCCGTGATCTCGGTCAAATTCGAACACCGAGCCATTTTCTCCTACTAAAACATGACTGGGGTCCATGCCTAATCCCCGGGCAATCTGCGCATGGTGGATGAGATGCCGGTATTCTCCGTGCACCGGCACGAAAAATTTAGGGCGGACCAGATTTTGCATCAGCTTTAATTCCTCTTGGCACGCATGTCCAGACACGTGGATTCCAGCCTGAGAGCCATAAAAGACGTGCGCCCCTCGACGATACAGGTTATCGATCGTTCGCGACACCGATTTCTCGTTGCCAGGAATCGCGGTGGCCGAAATGATCACGGTATCGCCCGGTAGGATTTCTACTTTTTTGTGATCTGCGGTCGACATGCGAGTCAACGCAGACATTGGTTCGCCTTGCGATCCGGTGGTTAATATTAACACTTGGTGCGCACCCAGCTTATTGAGCGAATCAATGTCGGCCCACGTATCCGCCGGGAAATCCAGATAACCCAGTTCTCGGGCTTTTTCGACCACGTTTTCCATGCTGCGGCCGACCACCCCCACCCGACGACCATAGTGAACGGCTGACTCGATCACCTGGCGCACGCGATGGACCTGCGAAGCAAAAGAGGCCACCAGCACTCGGCCCTGGGCCTCACCGATAATTCGATCCAATGCTTGCCCAACCGTCTTTTCCGATGGCGTAAATCCCGGCCGTTCGGCATTGGTGCTGTCCGAGAGTAAAAGCAACACCCCTTCTTGTCCCAGTTGCGCCAGCTTGTGAAAATTGGCGACGTGGTGATCGACTGGGGTGTGATCAAACTTAAAGTCTCCGCTATGCACGACCGTCCCCACCGGATTTCTAATGATGAGACCCATCGCATCCGGAATCGAGTGGTTCACTCGGTAAAACTCCACGGAAAAGCTACCGACCCGAATGACCTCGCCCTCCGCTACCACGCGTGACTTGGGATGCAAGGTCACCCCATGCTCTTGCAGTTTCATTTCTACCATGCCCATGGTAAGACGGGCCCCGTACACTGGCACGCTGAGTTGCTTTATCACATAAGGCACCGCGCCAATATGATCCTCATGACCATGGGTCAAAAAAATTGCCCGGACCTTGTCGCGATTTTCCAGCAAGTAGGTAATGTCGGGAAAAACAATATCGATTCCAGGCATGTCATCGTCGGGGAAGGCCAAACCGCAGTCAATGAGAATCATATCGTTGCCGTGTGCCAGGACTGCCAAGTTCTTGCCGATCTCACCCAGTCCGCCCAAGGGAATAAACTGTAATTTTCCGGGCGCCGGTTTAGCCATCAATCCACCTCCAAAAGTTATGCGCATGCAGAAAACACATGAAATTGCCCCTAGCCTATAGACTAGGGACCCATGCCAGGGGCACTTTCCAAGCCACCCGTACCCCAACGCTATCGAACCCGTTCCACCGTTGGGCTTGGGATGTATGTTCACCGCCGAGCAATAAGTCGTCGCTCTCATTATAGCCTCGACCGGATAAGGGGCGCAAGCCGTCCACCCATCTCGGCCCCTAGGGTGGCTTCGAGTGCGGCCAAAACCGGGGGGCTTCCCATTCCCCAGTATCCCTGAAAAGCCCACCCAGATTGGCGAACCAGCTGTGGTGTCGTTAGAAGGCGAACGTTTTTTGTTGACGATGCGTTTAGATCCAGGTAGTTTCATTGGCGTAGATAGCCAATTGAGACCAATTCGGTCATTATTTGGAGAAAGGGAGAATCGTATGTCATTGCCGTCATCTGCTTCATTAAGCCAAAATCTGGTCGATCTTGCCTGTTTAAGTGTCAACGAAGAACCCGATCCATTACAAACATTGCCCCACACCGAGGCACTCATCGCAAGCATTAACCGCTTACTCGACCATCGGCAAAATGCCTGCATCCGCCGTGCTCTCGAGATCCTAGACCTTACCCACCAGGACGAGGCCTACGAAGCGCTGAGCTTTTGGGTAGACGATGCCACGGCGTCAATAGACGTGGCGCTGTCCCTAAACGGCATCGAATTGTCGGGGCAGGCTCAAATATTTCTCGTGCCCTTAATTTTCACCATGGCGCCGAGCGTTCCAATCCCGCAATTCCTGTCCGAGCAAGCGCTGCGAGGCATTCTCTTGCCGAGTCTACGCACGTACCATTTTGTCAGCGAAAACGAAAGTACGATCTATACCAACGGACTATACCCACTGGGAGCGCTGCCCAGTTCCTGGTCCACACGCCGCCGCTGGCTTAAGCAACTGGTGGGTGCGGCCTCGGACCACCCCACCGGACTACCCCTCCCGCCGCCCTCGTCCGTGCCCAGCAACCACCCTCAATTGGCCCTGCGTTTTGCCATTGGGGCCGTGCTGACGGGCGATGAGGATGAAAATCCAGGATGGATTAGTCAAAATCTGGTTCAAGATCTCACCGATGCTGAGCCCGACAACGACTCCCAACTGGAAACGTTCATCGCCCAAATTCATCCTTGGCAAGCCTCGTTAGCCGCCGACTTGACCCGCGATTGGATGGGCACATTGGCCACTGTCTTGCCTGGTCTGCCCAACCCCTGGGATCCTGCCATAGCCGATGGCGTGGAAGCCCACAACGTCGTGGTGGCCGACCTAGCAGTGAGTCGGATTGCGGCTTCCGAGCGCCCAGACATCTCTGTTCGCGTCACTCGTTCTCTCTCTCTAGCGAACGCCTCTTGGGCTATTCATCTTGACCATCCGGAGTTTCGCCAACCCTGGCCATGGTACGGCACCACCGGTTCTGCCGCCAGCGATTTAGCTGACCTGATGGCCCTATTGCGATTTCACGGGTTTCGTAAAATTACCATCGCTCCATTTGAATAGCGCACCCGACGCTCGATCGGTTTTGCCCCCGCTCTCGACGAGTCCGGGCCCGATTGGTGGGCCTACGTTCAACCCATCTCACTCTCGATCCAAGCTAAATTTGCGGTGGAGGGCGACTACGGCCGTCTCCATCGCCTCTTGGTGCACCAAAAAGGTAATGGTCGATAACGAGTCGGCCGATTGCAGCACTTCCACGCCGGCGTCGCGAAGGGCAGACAAGATGCGGCCGACCACGCCGGGCAGCCCTTGAATAGCGGAACCGACCACCGACACTTTCGCTCGACCGCCTTCCGCTCGGTAGGGGAGATCGAGTTGACGAAGCACAGATTCCGTCACCGACTGAAAGGATTGGGGGACACAGAAGTATCCTTCTTGGGGAAACAGATTGACCAGATCTACAGACACGCCCGAGTCTCCCAGAGCTTCAAACAATCGAGTAAGGTCGACTCCAAGCGGTGTAGGACTGAGGGCGACTCGAAATTGCACCAACCCGGCCAACTGAGTAATGCTCGTCACCGCATGTTCGGGTTGGCGATGGCCCCATGGATCCCGCACCGAACGCGTCGAGCCGACCTGGGTGCCTTTTAATTCCTCAAACGTTGAGCGCACCACCGTTGGCACCTGAAACTGGCGGGCCAGTTCCACAGCCCGTGGATGAATCACCCGCGCTCCTAAATGAGCCAGTTGAAACACCTCGTCGTAGTCCATTTTGGCAATCGTCCTCGCCTCGGGGACAATCCGAGGATCTGCTGTCTTGATTCCATCCACGTCCGTGTAGATTTCCACCAGGTCGGCTTTAAGAGCAGCGCCTAAGGCAATGGCCGTGGTATCACTGCCCCCCCGGCCCAGCGTTGCCACCCTCCCTTGTGGAGTCAGCCCTTGAAAGCCCGCCACCACCGGAATCACCCCGTCGGCCATCGCTGCCAACAGCATCGACGGGTCGACCGCAATAATTCGCGCGTTCCCATAGGTGTCGTCCGTTCGGATGCCTGCCTCGCCGCCGCTGAATGCGGAGGCGCGAAAGCCTTCTCCACGGAGAATCGAGGCCATCACCGAGGCGCTAATCATCTCTCCGCAACTTGCCAACATGTCTCTTTCCCTAGCGTCTCCGACATCGGCGACGTGCAACAGGCCCAACAACGTATCGGTAGCATAGGGGTCCCCGCCACGTCCCATCGCCGACACGACCACGACCGGTTGTCTCCCGACCCCGAGTGCGTTTTTGACCCAGGTTACGACTTTGCAGCGGCCCTCCTTATCTTGCACAGAGGTTCCACCGAACTTTTGTACGACAATTCCCATGCCGGCCTCCTATCCCCAGCGCTGGGATAATCCCTCCAAAATCTGAACCGCATTGGTCGCTGCTCCCTTGCGGAGGTTATCGGCTACCACAAAAAGGTGGAGGCCGCGCGGATGAAACAAGTCTTGGCGGACTCGACCCACCCACACCAAATCCTGGCCAGCCACGTCAAAAGGCGTCGGTACTTCGCCGCGAGCGGGACTATCCCAAAGCTTCACACCAGGAGCCTTCGCCAATAGTGCGCGAACCTCTTCGAGGCTAAAGTCTGACCGGGTCTCCACATAGACACTTTCGCTATGTCCCACGTAGACGGGAACTCGGACCGCAGTCGCCGACAGTGCAATGTCCTGACCAAAAATTTTGGCAGTTTCCCGAGTCAACTTCCATTCTTCTCCGGTATAATCATTCTCCATGAATCGATCACAATAGGGAAGTACATTAAAGGCAATCGGCAGCGGATAAGTGCTGGCTTGTACTTGCCCTCCTTGCAACCACGTTCGGCTTTCCTCGGCCAGCGTCTCCACGGCCTCTTTACCTGTCCCGGAGACCGCTTGATACGTCGAGACAATGGCTCGTTCGAGGCCAAAGCGCCTGAGCAGAGGATTCAAAGCCACGACCAGCTGTATCGTGGAACAATTCGGACTGGCGATGATCCGGGCATCGCCAGCCGTTTCCAAATTAACTTCCGGGACTATCAAGGGCACGTCGGGATCCATCCGAAAATAACTTGATTTGTCGATGACGGTGACCCCATGACTGGCAGCTTCCGGCGCATAGCGCTGGCTGGCCGCATTGCTGGCGGCAAAAAAGGCCACGTCAATATCCTCCCAAGGAGCCGTCTTCACTCCTGCGACAGGAATCGACTTTCCACGAAATTGCACTTGGCGGTCCTTGCCCTCAGTCGCCAAGGGCAACAAGGTTTCCACCGGAGTCTGACGTTCCTCTAATATTCGCAAGATGGTTTCACCCACCAAACCGGTCGCTCCTAGAACAGCTACGTTCAAGCCACGCACCATCGGCACCTCACTCAGGTCAAATTATTGCCACGAGACCAGCATCGGCTGAATTTGTTCGGCTTTCATCGCGGCCTCGATCGTCGGTACGACCAGTTCCAAATGCGCATCAAGCGACCGCGGTTTTTTTATCGGATCGTCCTGGCCAAATGGAACAAAATACAAATTTCTAACGGTCAACAGGCGTCCGAGGTTGACCGCATTCATGCCCAACAAGTCATTGGACGTGACCGCAATCACCACCGGTCGACCGTTTCTCCACTGCGCTTTGACCGTCATGGTCACGGCAGAATCGTTAATCGCGTTGGCCAGTTTAGCGAGCGTATTTCCCGTACACGGCATCACCACGACTACATCAAACCAATGCTGAGGGCCGCTCGGTTCGACCTCGGGAATTCTGGTCAACGGTGTTATCCCACTGGCGTTTCTAATCTCACTCTGCCAATGCTCTGGACTCCCAAAGCGAGTAGTCTCTGTAAGCAAACTCGACGAAACAATCGGCGTTACTTCAGCACCGTTCGCCACCAGTTCCTTTATTGTAGACACAGCACGCGCCATGTTGCAATGCGAAGCTGCCATCGCCAGGCCAATTCTCACTCCGGTCAAAGATCCCATCGTCTTTCCCCCCTCTGGTATCCACGCTTGGGTCTACCGCCATCACGGTTTCCCAAATAATTTCCGCTGCCCGCATCGGAGCAATCTTTCCCGGAAGGCCTGAGAGGACGGCGAGCGCCAGTTTCGCGCGATCCACCTCCGCGGCCACACCTCCCGGGGCTGAGGCCAGTTCAAAGATTAGAACGTCCTGGAGGAGGCGCTCCCACTCCTGGGTAATCACCGGATGGGGAATCGTGTTAAATAGCAGATCGATCCTCCCGACGGCTTGTGGCGCGATCGGGTAGGCCGAGATCCCCTCGCTTTCGGCTTGGGCTCGGTGGCTCAGTTCCTCGTCGAAGACGCGCACCTTGGCCCCGAGAAGACTTAAGCGCCGCGCAAGCGCCCGGCCCACTCGGCCATAGCCCAATATTCCGATGGGACGACGATAAACGCCGTAGCCTGACGCTCCGATAGTCGCTTGAATAGCGCCTTCGGCCGTCAGCACGGCGTTTTGCCAGGAAAATGCTTCCGACTCTCGATAACTTACTACCCGAATGCCAAGCCCTTCGGCGCGGCGACGCACCGAAGGGGCCACGATGCCGGCGGCACAAACCCCCCCGATCATTTTTTCTAAGACTTCATCATCCAGTCGGAGAACTCCGTGTTCGGTCTGAATCCGCCCATCGTCGTCGATGCCCATGACAGGGCCGAGCAACGAGGCCCCCTCGGGAAACGACGATGCCAGGTCCCCGGGCCCTTGGGTCACGACCGCGCTCGCGAACTGAACCGTCCATCCCTCGCGCTCAGCAATTTTTGCCACCTGCCGATCTCGCGAGTCACTGCCGACGATCACCAACCGTCTCATCAACCTCACCTCAATGGCTTGGATTCCGTAGCAGTATACGGGTTTCCATCCACTCAGGTTCGCGCGCTGACGATTAATTCATTGGCAGATCTTACCGCGTCTAGACGGTCAGGCTCGACACCCGTTGCCATTGCTCTAGAGCGGCTACGATCTGCTCCAAAGGGCTAGTAAAAGACACTCGGATGCGATGCGATCCACTGGGGCCAAAAGCCGTGCCCGGAGTCACCGCTACCCTCGCCTCATGAAGCAACCGCCCGGCATACTCTTGGGCATTGCCAACCCGGTCCGGAAGTGCAGCCCAAAAATAGACCGAAGCTTTTGGCCATTCAAATCTGAGACCCAACTCCGCCAGGCCCTGTCCTAGAATCTGCCGGCGCTCGCGATAACTTTCGAGCACGGCCGGATCCGGCCCCACTTCCAACGCTGTCATTCCCGCCTCTTGAATAGGGGTGTAGACTCCACCGTTCACTTGGCTCTCGACGCGGTACAAGGCATCAATAATTTCCGGTGCTCCGACCATGGCGGACAGCCGCCAACCTTGCATGTTGAAAGACTTTGAAAAGGTAATGCTTTCCACCGCCACGGATCGCGCCTCAGCCACTTCCAGGATACTGGTCGCGCGACCTTCATAGACGATGTCCGCATAAGCCAGATCGGAACAAATCACAAAGTCCCAACGTCGGGCTTGTTCTACTAAATCTTGCCAAAACCGGCGGTCCGCGACTGCTCCGGTAGGATTATTCGGATAATTGACATACATTAGCTGCGCTCTCTCGAGGTCGCCTGCCCGCACTTGGGAGATTACTGGGAGATAGTCTTGCTCGGCGATAAGGGGCACCCATTGTTGGTCCATGCCAAAGAGCGCATGCGGCATTGCGTAAGCGGGATAGCCGGGATCGGGGGCTAAGATGAGTCCGCCCGGATCGACCACCGCTAAACTTAAATGAATAAGGGCTTCTTTAGAGCCGGGGGTGATCAACACCTCGCGCTCGGGATCCAAGCGCACGCCAAAGCGCTGTCGGTACCATTCGGCGACCCGTCTCCTTAACCCCGCCATTCCCCGCAATGGTGGATAGCGATGGCTGTCTATCGCTTTGGCACTCGATAGCATGGACTCCAAGATTTCTCGCTTTGGTGCCTGATTCGGGTCTGAAATCCCCAAATTAATTACCGATTGCCCTTTTTGCTGCATCGCTCGAATCTCACCATCAATATCGGCAAAAACATAGGGCGCAAGAGTTCTCGTACGGTCAGCGGTTAGCATCAGCAACCTCCTTGTGTAGTCTCCGCCCCCGGCTTTCCGGGACGGTTCAGCGTGCCCTCAGTATGTGCCAATTGACCGTCCTTCAGCCGATTTTCTGAGATCCACCGTCAACCGCTACTTCGGCAAGGAGGCGCCAAAGCGACGAAAAAGAGACCTGACCTCCCCTGGACGGCGAGTACGCACCGCAATCAACACTCGGCCCTTCCCTAGACGGTAATCTTTTCCCTCGGCCCGCAGGCGAGACAAGCCATAGTCCACCAACGCTCCTGCGACAGCCCCCAGGAAAGCCCCGCTGATCGCGCTTAAGCTGGGGCTGAAACTCTGGCGGCTTCCCCTTCCGGCAATTGGCAGACTGCCGACCACGAGTCCTAGACTCCCGCCCAAGACCATGCCACTCAGAAACCCACCATGGCGAGAATATCCCCTGAGTCCACTGGGGCCAAAAGCCGTGCCCGGAGTCACCGCTACCCTCGCCTCATGAAGCAACCGCCCGGCATACTCTTGGGCATTGCCAACCCGGTCCGGAAGTGCAGCCCAAAAATAGACCGAAGCTTTTGGCCATTCAAATCTGAGACCCAACTCCGCCAGGCCCTGTCCTAGAATCTGCCGGCGCTCGCGATAACTTTCGAGCACGGCCGGATCCGGCCCCACTTCCAACGCTGTCATTCCCGCCTCTTGAATAGGGGTGTAGACTCCACCGTTCACTTGGCTCTCGACGCGGTACAAGGCATCAATAATTTCCGGTGCTCCGACCATGGCGGACAGCCGCCAACCTTGCATGTTGAAAGACTTTGAAAAGGTAATGCTTTCCACCGCCACGGATCGCGCCTCAGCCACTTCCAGGATACTGGTCGCGCGACCTTCATAGACGATGTCCGCATAAGCCAGATCGGAACAAATCACAAAGTCCCAACGTCGGGCTTGTTCTACTAAATCTTGCCAAAACCGGCGGTCCGCGACTGCTCCGGTAGGATTATTCGGATAATTGACATACATTAGCTGCGCTCTCTCGAGGTCGCCTGCCCGCACTTGGGAGATTACTGGGAGATAGTCTTGCTCGGCGATAAGGGGCACCCATTGTTGGTCCATGCCAAAGAGCGCATGCGGCATTGCGTAAGCGGGATAGCCGGGATCGGGGGCTAAGATGAGTCCGCCCGGATCGACCACCGCTAAACTTAAATGAATAAGGGCTTCTTTAGAGCCGGGGGTGATCAACACCTCGCGCTCGGGATCCAAGCGCACGCCAAAGCGCTGTCGGTACCATTCGGCGACCCGTCTCCTTAACCCCGCCATTCCCCGCAATGGTGGATAGCGATGGCTGTCTATCGCTTTGGCACTCGATAGCATGGACTCCAAGATTTCTCGCTTTGGTGCCTGATTCGGGTCTGAAATCCCCAAATTAATTACCGATTGCCCTTTTTGCTGCATCGCTCGAATCTCACCATCAATATCGGCAAAAACATAGGGCGCAAGAGTTCTCGTACGGTCAGCGGTTAGCATCAGCAACCTCCTTGTGTAGTCTCCGCCCCCGGCTTTCCGGGACGGTTCAGCGTGCCCTCAGTATGTGCCAATTGACCGTCCTTCAGCCGATTTTCTGAGATCCACCGTCAACCGCTACTTCGGCAAGGAGGCGCCAAAGCGACGAAAAAGAGACCTGACCTCCCCTGGACGGCGAGTACGCACCGCAATCAACACTCGGCCCTTCCCTAGACGGTAATCTTTTCCCTCGGCCCGCAGGCGAGACAAGCCATAGTCCACCAACGCTCCTGCGACAGCCCCCAGGAAAGCCCCGCTGATCGCGCTTAAGCTGGGGCTGAAACTCTGGCGGCTTCCCCTTCCGGCAATTGGCAGACTGCCGACCACGAGTCCTAGACTCCCGCCCAAGACCATGCCACTCAGAAACCCACCATGGCGAGAATATCCCCTGAGCCCGGGGACCACTGAAATATCGTTTTCGCTTACCCCCAGCCGCTTTAGCGCCCGGACCATATTGGCCAAGCGTGCTGTCAATGGAAAGTGGCCTGCCACCGTATCGATCATCCTCATGCCTCCCACCTCGCCGCCAACCGGCGGTTCATAGCCGCCTTTTGGGATGAAGATCGTCAAGATCAATAATCACCACTTCAGGACCCACCCTTCGGACACACGTCCACGGCACCTCTGTATATTGCCCGGTTCGTGAAAATCGAGACTTCGGTGGCACTAAAATGGTTTGCAGTCTGCCGCTCAACTCGTCAAACACCAAATCCGCCTCGCCAATCGGACCGAGTCGAGATCCATCGGTTAGACTAATAATCTCCTTGCTTGCCAGTTCGCTAAAGCGCACCTCGGTCGCCTCCCAGTTAGGTTGAACCTCCAACCCCAAGATATGCGAGTTTGGCTACAATAGATGTTTAATGCCTTGATTGACGATATTCCCTAACGGACCCACGGCGGCCACCGCAATTTGGGTTGAATCCGCCCACAGTTGGCTCATCATCTGACTTAAATCCTCGGCTTCAACCGCATCAATTTTGGCTTCCATCTCTGGGATGGTCGAAGGAATGCGGTGGCGCAGGAGATGCCGACCGAGATGCAGCATCCGATGATCGACAGTTTCGAGACCGAACCAGAGTCCCGCCCGCAATTGGACCTTGGCTCGACGGATTTCGTCGGCGCTAAATCCGTTGGCGATGGCCAGGTGAATCTCGTCGCCAATGAGTCTCACCGCCTGTTCCAGGCGGCTTGGATGAACGCCGATGCCGATAGTCATGAGTGCCCAGTCGGGCTCAGCCTGGTAATCGGCATCGACCGAATAAACAATCCCCTCTTCCTCACGCAAGCGCTGCCAGAGCCGAGATGAGGTCTGACCTCCGAGCAATGTCGTTAATAAATCACACGGGTATGACTCCTCGCTGCCCCAGTTGGGGGCGACCACTCCCAACAGTACTTGCACTTGCTCCCGGTCCTCTTCCAACAGCACTTCCCGAGGCCGTACTTTGGGCGCCGTCCGGATCATTGAGTCGACGGCTCCATTTCCCGCGATCAAGCGATCCATCACCGCCTTGCCCCCCTCCCCGGCTAAGGCCAAGACCATGCGTGAGGGCACGTAGAACTGTTGATGGAACCGGCGCAAAGACGGTTGCGATAACCCCTCGATGCTGGTTTGGGTTCCGAGAATATCGTGCGTAAATCCGGGGTCGTCGTATACCGCCCAAAGCAAGGCTTCGGCCACACGATCGCTGGCATCGTCATAGGATTCCCGCATTTCTTCAACAATCACTTGGCGTTCCCGATCAATATCCGCTGCGGCCAACCAAGGTTCGGTCACCAGGCTTTCGATTACTTCGTACACCGCATCGAGCATCGGATCCATGGCCTTGCCGTAAAAGCAGGTATAGTCTCTGGTAGTAAATGCATTGATTTCTGCACCTAGACGATCTCCCACTTCCGCAATCTCCCGGCCGCTGCGTGTTCCTGCCCCTTTAAACACCGCATGTTCCAAAAAATGGGAGGCGCCCCATACCGCGTTCCATTCGTCGCGTGAA
The DNA here is from genome assembly GCA_023475835.1 of Bacillota bacterium. Lineage (GTDB taxonomy): Bacteria > Bacillota > Sulfobacillia > Sulfobacillales > Sulfobacillaceae > JAMCVM01. The sequence goes on from JAMCVM010000200.1 coordinate 12,060, forward strand.
CCGACATCGATAAACAAGCCTAAAGCCGACGTACCTACCGACGGGGTCGGGTCCCACGCTACCCGCAACCCCGATTGTAATGTCATCCGATCGACGGCAACATCCCTCCACATCTGACTAATCTCTCCACTGATCATATCAGCATCCCTCGAGACTGCCTAGCCATCGCCGACTGGGCGCCCCATGGTCAACAGTTGGCTCACCGTGACCCATTGATACCCGCGGTGAGACAAGGTCGCGAGGATTTCTGGCAGAGCTTGGGCGGTTCGATCGGTCGGATGCATCAACACGATGGCTCCTGCGCCGGCTCGGCGCAGCACGCGGCTGGCAATCATGGCCGGAGTGGAAGTAGCCCGCCAGTCGATGGTGTCAATCGTCCACATAATCAGCGGCATATTGGCGGCAGCCGCCGCTTTGAGAACGGTTTGATTAAATTCTCCGTAGGGCGGTGCAAATACTTTAGGCAAGTGTCCAGTAATTCCGGCAACGACCGTATTCGTGCGTTCAATCTCGTCGAGGTTTGCTTGATACGATAGCAAAGAGACATGACGGTGGGCATAGCCGTGATTGCCGATCTCCATTCCGCTCTTTTCCAGTTCGCGGACCAACGCCGGATGCTCGGCCGCCCAAGCACCCCCTACCATAAACGTGGCTTTGACATGATCTTGGCTCAACGTGTGCAAGATCGCCGGAAGAAACTCCGTCCCCCAAACCACGTTGATGGTCAGCGCGATAGCGGGCTTTTTTGTAATCACTCGGTACACTGGTCCGGTGTACCCGCTATGTCCTTCCGCCCGTACTGGTGTATGCTGCGGAACCAGTAGCAAGAGGGCCGCCAGAGCCAAAGCGAAGAAGTAAAATCTTCGAGCTGCATCCGAGCGCAGCGATACCACCCGTATCCACATAGGACTTCCCTCCTCTTTCTGTCCTATGTAGGGCTCATCGCGGATAGACCCTGACGGCCAATCGGCCCAACCTCGCTCACCGATAACGACTCGTGCCTACCAGGGCTCGCATTGGCCAGCTTTTTTGCGGTCCTCATCTCGTCCGATTGGACGTGGTCTTGATGGATCGATGCCTTCAAAAATCGCCTACTCTTGACCCAACCCATGAAAATCCCCCGCTTTGGACAGCCTAATCCAAATCCAGGGCCTTCTGTCCACCCACGTCTTTTGTAACTATTTAGGGATACCAATTCGGTTCGTCCAAATTAAAGTAGAACGGCAGCCAAATCCATTGAAAAAACAAGTCGCCCTCCTGGACCAAATCGGAAGGTTGTCGCTCTTACGCACTTTCTGTTATTAATAGTCGACGAACTAACGATGTAGCAACCTAATAATACGGGTTACGATTATTTCCTCGAGACAATTAGGAAAACTCGTCAAACAGTCCAGAGACGATAGATATGTTGTGCGTATTTCCCATAGTTCCAGCAGCAAATAACAAGGAATACCTATAATATCCCTGTTTAATCCCTGTCTAGGCGATTAGTCATAACAGAAAGTGCGTACGAGCCCGTCTCTCTCAGAGAGGAAAGCCGCCTGGCCTTGTGCGAGACGGCTTGCTGTGCTTGACTCAGGGCGTCTGATGGCGATCCAATGAACGAGACCATAGCGCTAAGATGGCGGACACCCACGCGGAACCGATGACAAATCCAGTTAGCGCCAACAGGTTGTGGTCATGCTGTGGGTGCGATCACCTTGAGTACTAGGTGAAATGCCGGCAGCCAGTCTCCAGGATGGTCGGCGTTATATGTCAGCTGTGGTAAGAGATAGGAATTGGGTAGAGTTTGCTTGCCCTTCCAAATTGAGGGATACAAGTCGATAAAGTGAATGCCGGGATTACCGGTGGTACGGAATTGAATTTGCAGATTGCCCTGGGAGTTGAACGCGCATCCAAACCCCACAAATCCGTTGTCGTAGTCGACGGCGTAAATGTTGTCGTAGTCGGTCCATCCGCCGCCAAGAAGAGTGACCGTCACCAAAGAACCTTCCGGTGCGGGATTGGGCGACACGGCGATGACTTTCGGAAAGATTTGGAAGCTGATGGCGGAAATCACTTTCCCTTGGTTGCTCAACGTAATCTGATGGGCGGGTCCACCGAGATCCGAAGGGACGGTTTCTGGGAGCCGAAACGCCCCCGTCTTATTCGTGACCACGGTGCCCATCGGTACCGCCACGGCCGAATACCCATTGCCACTGACGTGGCTACCTTTCGTCGTCCACCAGGTGAGCCTGTAATGGTGGTTGGGTTTTAACCCATGGCCGATGAGAGTATAGGCACTGCCAACAACTCCGCTGCCGACGCTGGCAGTCAAATAACGTCCTTGGGGTGCGGATAGCGTAGGCAGGGGGCTCGAAACGTCAGCTGGGGTTCCAGGCAAGACGGTTACCGGGAAGGAAAAATTGGGCATATACGGAAACGGTGACTGCTGTTCGTTTAAATACGGCGCTCCCATGGTGCCGTTGCTGACCACAATTTCGTTGGATCCGACGCCTTCGGCTCGAATGGAAAAATGCGCAGTGCCGTCGGTGTTGACTGCCGTGACATTGCCGGTGATACGGTTATCGTATAGGACTGGAAACTGAGCAAAATAGGGTTGATAGCCAATACCATGCATCGTAAATCGGAAAAACCCACCTTGGCCGACGCTCGAGGAGGCTAAGCTCACACTAGGAATAATCGTAACCGAACTGACCGCAGCCATTTTTCCTGACGCTAGTTGTAAGCCGAGGAGATGTTCTCCTCCAAATCCCTGAGGAATAGCAAAATCCGTGGTTAGGTCTCCTTGATGGTCAGCTTTGAGGTTCGCTAGAACTGCAATCCCCTCATGATACTGGGCACCAATGAAGGTAGGACCGTTCACTCTCCAATGACCGGTAATCGTTTCCCAGAGGAGGTTGACGTCGGCACTCGGGGGAAGACCGCGAGCCTTAAGAACTTCCCTTTGCCCAACCGTGGGATTTTGCACGAAGACGGAGATCGAGGCAGGATGGGCAGTCAGTTGGTCCCACACCGAAGATGAAGCCGGGGACGGGGCGGCTACTGCCAGCCCCATCCCTGCCAAGATCGAAACCATCGCCATGCCTACGCTGGTTCCCCAATGATGAACGGAGGCCCGCTTGACTTCGTGCATGTTTAGCCCTCCACACCCACGTAGCTGGGCGCAGACTGAACCACGTTGCCATTGGTGTCATGGCCCACCACTTCGACCTCATAAAGTCCAGTCGGTAATATCGTCGGTAAAGGCAAGGCCGCCTCCCAAGTTTTGGTCGTGGCATCGTATGCAAGGTTGACGGAAACTCTGGCCTTCAAAGCACCAGTGGACGTTGTATCGCCAGCCACACCAAATTCGGCCTGAACTGTCCCCTTGGTCATCGGAATGACTGTGATTTTGCTTCCCATTGCCACCGTCTGGTCGATAGAAGCCGCCAGGTTCACGGTCGCTCCCACCTTCATCATGTCTGCCGCACTACCGTTTACACTGGTCACGACTTTGGTGCTATAGGTATAGGGCACGATGGTAGGCAGTGAGGTCGGAGTCGGAAACGGTGCATACGAACCATGAACCCCGTTCTTGGGATTGGTGGCGGTAATAGTATACGAAAGCGTGCCTAGCTTGGCATTCATCGGAATGACCCAAGTGGCCACCCAATACATTGGCTTGCCAGGCAGGGGATGTTGGATGTCTTCCATCGGAAGATTCATCCCATTCGACAAATGGACCACGACTTTGTCCGTCGGTTGAGCTAAGTGATTGGCTATCGTATGCACCTGAGCCCGGAACACAATCATGCTACCTCGCTGGTAATCGCTGGTCGCCACACAGCCTTCGGTGGCCGAAACCGAGTCGCCACTAACAAGTAAAAGTCGAGAGTTTGCCGATGCATCCAGGTTGGGAGTTGCCCGAAACCCTGTATCGAGCGCGACGGTCATCCCCAACATCGCCCCAGCGGCAATCAGCGTAACAGCTTTAGACTTTCTCATCTTCAATCCCTCCTATAGATTTTTATGCGGACGACAGTGTCCGAGTTGTCGAACCGGAAGGGTTCCACTCATTTAGCGATGCCGCCAAAAATGAACAACCGAACACGGACTACCCTACTGCCAGATGCGCCATGACTAGGATAATGGCGACCTGAAGGACCCCTTGGAATCCCGCCAGCATATTATTGCGACGGTTCAACTGAAAGATTTTGTTTAGATCGGGAGACGACTTTTGCAGTTCCAGATAGGTACGGATGGAATTTGGCAATAAAATGCCGAATCCTTGCACCGTAAGGATTCCGAGTACCACCAAGGCCAAGATGACCCATGGCCGATCCGGACTACGCGGGACCATCATGCCCGCCCAGTTCGCCAAAAACCACCCGCCAATTCCGGTGGTCATCGCAAGCACCGGAACATACACCAATGTCTTGGGGGTTAGCCAATTGATAACCGCCTTGCGCTGCTCAGGAGCTAAACGCCTCAAAATGGGGCCTAGAATAAACCCCATAAAGATATCGGTACCGGTCCAAAGGGCACCCGCCATGACATGGGTGAAATCCAGCAGATAGTAATTGTGCTGAATAAGCGCCACCATCAAGAGCATGGGAAATGCCAGCACCCACCAGGTAATCTTGCGGATCAAAGCAACCCAAGAAATCCCCTGAGTCTTGGAAATAGTCGAGTTCACGACACATCTCCCCGCCGAAAATGACTTGTACGGGTGGCCACGCTACGAATCCGTCATTTGCCATTTCTCCCACCTGCATGGTAGCAGGATCAGCGATCCTAAAACGATCCTCCGTTCTCTCTGTGTTACTATCGAACCGATTGACCCAGGGATGTCGCCATGTTGAACGACTCCAACGGGTGGTGAAAACCAATTGCGACCCGGGTCTCGATCTCGAAGACAGGTGCCGACCGTGACCATCCCGACCGGATTATCAGCCGCGCACCCGGTCTAGGACCTCGGAGGTCCAGTTGGAAAAATGAAGACGAGAACCCGAAAGATCTAATTCAAACGTCTCAAACAGGCTGTCGCCCAGGGGAGCAGTCCAACACGCAGTGGGAACAGGATGAAATCCCAAAGTCAAGAAGAACCGCTTCGATTCGGCCAAATGAGTGGTTGCCAAATACCGTTGGTTGCGGACAAACACGCTTAACAAATCCCGTAGCAGTAGGGATCGGGCCTGGTGGTACGCGTCGGGGCGAAACACGGCAAACCGCAAGATCCATGTGGTCGCCTCTTGTACGTCGTCCGGTAGTTCTAGTGGAAGGCTACTCTTAAGCACATACTCTACAATTTTAGCTGTCTGCGGCGACTTTCTCAGAGTTTCGAGGCTACCTTGAAACAACGGAATATGGCCATCGAATCCCACGATCTCCCCATCATCGCGGCGAACCACGCGAAGGCGAAACCACGGCTTCCCGAGGCATTGGTCGAATGCTTCCTGCTGCTCGAATACCATTTCGCCGAAGCGTTGCTCTCTAAGCCAGTCGTGCCACAACTGCTGGATGCGGGGCCAGTCCTCCCACCGCGCGTCATCAAGCCACATGACTCCCTCCTCCCCCATGGGAAACAGCAGAGCATGAAGCAAGGCATGATGGGCGGCGTAGAGCAATTCTTCCACCCAACGCCCCCGCTCGGTGGAGTCGTGAACGGCCACCACCTCCTCCCAAAAATATTGCAGAATTAGTCGTTGGAGGCGTCGCCAGCGAGCGGGTTGGGCCCACTGAAAGTCTTGAGCCAAGAGGTGCCGCACATCCTCATGCAAGGTGATTCCCTCAGGAGTGGCGCGAACCACGGAAAGGCGAACTAATCGCTCCCAAACGCGTGTCGCTTCTCGACGGGGGATAATGAACTCCACCAGGTCAGCGTTGACGTGGTGAGCCACGGTACTCGCCATCAGCGCGGTCAACAGGGCTTCGTCCCCGTCTGCCTCTCGGAGGAGGTATTCGGCCAACTTGTGGACCATGCTGACCCACCCTTCGAGTTCCCCAGCGCTTACCCCATACTCGATAGCCAAATCCGTCGCCAGGGACAGCGCCAAGGGATGTCGCCCGCTGATAACACACAGACGAACGCGGGTGGACTCGTCCTCTACTCCACGGTGCGACAAATATTCGTAGGCCTCCTTCCGGCTGAAGGCCCCGACTTGCAATACTCGTACAGGTTTAGGAGTATTCAGCCAACGGAGACCTTCTGATGGGATGGCACTAAAACGTCCCGCCAAAACTACCGCCACTGTTGGGCCCAATGCCGGGATCCATTCGGTTTGAAGAAACTCGCGAACCGGGCCGAGAGATTCGACTGAATCGATGAAGACCATAGCGTGGCGACGATTTAAACGGCCCAGAACCTGATTTACGGTCCCACGCCCACATTGAGCCAAGAAGAGTTCTACAGACCCTCCTACCGCTGTCGCATCAATATAGAGACACTGTTTGCCGGCCGTTCTCGCTTCTTCCGCAAAAGCTTGCAACAGCCACGTTTTGCCACTCCCACCCGGGCCGGTCAGCAACAAGATAGGCAGGAATTCCGCCGTGCCGAACAGGACTACTTCCCGGAAGATAGTCCTCTCTTTTTCTCGCTCAATCGAAAGAGGAAGAATTACGGGGTTCCTCGTTGACGAGTCCAATCCACGGCGAATCTGGTCGACTAGTTTTAGCGTATCTACGCTGAGAGAAGCGCCGAGTTCTTGTTCCCACAAGGCTTGTGCCATCTCAAACGTCTCCAACGCTGCAGCTAGGTTCCCTACGGTGAAGAATGTCGTCATGAGGGTGCGTAGTGCACTTTCATCAAACGGGTCTGCCTGTTGCCACTGTTGTGCGAAGGCTACTGCCTGGTGGGGTCGCCCTTGTCTTAACGCCGCGTGTACTGCCTGTTCCAGGCTTTCAAGATACTGTTGTCGCAAGCGTTGCCGCACAGGCGGGAGCCATTCGTCCTCCCAGCCAGGGAGCAGATCGCCGCGATAGCAGCGTACAGCCCGCATCCAGCCAACAGCGGTGCCTTGTTGGTATGTCTTAAAAAACTCGCCGACATCGGACCACAAACCATCCTTCCGGTACCAGGCAACGTACTGGCCTGCGACGGTGAAGGTGTCACGGAGGGTCGGGTGCGTCTGTCGCAAGATAGTAAAAAATTTCCGCACGTTGGCGCGAGCTTGATCGGTCGTGCAGTCTGGCCACAGCGCACTCGCGATCTGCTCTTTCGAAAGCGGAAGGGCGTCTAGATGCAGACAGAGATAGGCGAGTAGGCGACGTGCACCCAATGACAGCACTACCACTCTTCCCTCTTCTCCCTCGTCAAGAACTACAGCATCTTGCCCAAGTAAATACAGCCGCAACACAAGAAGAACTCCTTTCTTCATTAATTCTCATCGGAGAATATGTTAAGCACCACAATTTCATAGATCCTTGAAACCCCTATCCGTATTGAGATTCAGCACTTTACTGGTCATTATTGTGACACAAACCATCCACTTTAGCAATATTCTGTCAGTATCTATCAACTCTATCTCCACAACCTTCATTGCATGCCAGGATATACTGTTCGTAGATAAAAATTAACGCTTTACGTTGTGCTTCAATGCTCGCTATATCTGCCGATCCGCCATAGAACACCGACGCTGCGGTATTGGTCCATGATCTCCCCGATTAAAACGACCGCGGGCGTCAAGCCTTCCAAGAACAGGCGAAACTCCACCTCATCAGCACTCCAGATGGCCGTTGCCCTACAGACCCCCAGGTCGTGATTAGCGTTCAACCGCGCTCTCGGAACTGTAAAGCGAATCTCTTGCGTTTCTTCGGCCAGGTTGAACACGTTGATGACGCCGCCGGCTTGACCTGGCAGGGTATGCAAGTGCTCGGCGACTCTTTAAGAAACTCGGGGGCGTCCCAAGATCAAGAACAAGATCGGGCGGCAGGCGATATGGATGACCAAGGAGTTATTCGAGTTCCTCTCGCAAATCGATGAACAGACCGGCGCGATCCCCACGTAGCGGTGGAGGCTGAGCACGAAGGCGGAGCAGATTGCCGAAGATTTGCGGCATCTCGCGGCCGAGCACCTCACCGAGCGCACGTTGGGTGGGGATCGTGGGGTGGCCAAACCGTTGATGACGTCCAACGGGCGCACATTCGCTCTCGAACCCGCGCAAAAGACCCGTATTCCCAAGCATCGCCGCCGAAAAAAGCCGGGGCAACGCCAAGCGGCACGGCGCACGAAAGGGTCGCAGAATCAAAAAAAGGCTCTCGCAAAGTCGCGCACCATCATCCGTACGAAATCCAGGTGCGACGCGAGGATGCTCCCCAGACCAGCCATACGCTCGTGGTCAACCACGCCTCGAATCTGTATGCGTTTGAGGATTTGCCAATCCAGCATATGACTCGTCCTTCGAAAGCGATGCAAGACGCTCACGGCCAGTGTCTCCCGAATGGGGCCGTCGCCAAAGACGGGCTCAACCGAGCCATCTTGACCTCGGCCTGGGGCCAGGTGGTTTGCATTCACCCGCTACAAACGCTTGCGCCATGGCAAGCTCGTCATTCTCGTACCGTTCGCAGGAATGTGCGGTGTGCACATTCACTTCCCCGGACAATCGGCGGACCCAAAGCCGAGTTTTCTCCAGGATTCGCTGTATAGCTCATCTGCCAACGCTGCGCACATACGGTCCATCCGGACCACAATGCGGCCTGGTTACCGCCAAACGCGGCATTCAGAAACGGCTCTCGAGAGAGCCGTTAACGAAACCTCACAAATCCCCGCGGATTTATCGAACACTAGGGCCGGAGCGGAAACCCTGGGCGCAGTCCAAGGGTCCAAAGTCACGCCTAGGGAAACTCCACAAGACACCGGAGGCCATCGGCCTCCCGCTCAGGAGTCAATGAACCAAGAACTTCCAGAAGCGATCCCGGAAACCCTCGCCTCGGCGGAGCCAGGCGGCGGGAGAGTTCACAACAGGTGTAACTATTTGGTAGACCACTCGCAATGGTTGGGCGCCTGTAAGCGGTGCGAAATTTTCGGTACCTCCAGCGTTGTTGGGTGAGACTGCGCGATGACAGGTCAACCCAAACCATACTTTAAGAACAGTGAGCCCGTGTTGGGGTTCCAAGACTCATCATGGGCGACGACTCCAACACCGTCCGTAAAGATTTCCCCTGCTGGGCCGCAGTTTGCAAATAGCCGCGAATCAGCGCGAAACGCTCGGCTTCTTGGCCTGACGGAAACGATCCGGAAATGTTCTGACGGACTTGGAGCTTGCGCACGTCGCGATCGGGTCGTTCCAGTAGGTTTCGCGTCTTCCTTTAGCTGTTACACACTTTCTGTTATTGCCAATTGACTAGGCAAGAATTAAACGGACTATTATGGGTGTTTCTTGTTGTTTTCTGCTGGAACGGTTGGAAATACGCACAACATATCTATCATCTCCCGACTGCGTGACGAGTTCTCCTGATTTTCTCGAGGAAATAATCGCAAACCCGGGCTATTAGGTTGCTAAATAGTTGCTACGTCGACTATTCATACCAGACAGTGCGTAAGAGCCCATTGTCGTGCTATCATCCTCGCGCCAGCGCCACGATGACCAGGACTGCTTCGCCGCCCCGCGCATAGAGCCCTTGAACCTGAGCCTCATCCACCTGAGCGAGATCCCAGTCAAATCCCGATCCATGAAGGATGGGTAGTTCAGCGGCAATGACCTCAGACTTCGAACCCTAAGATGCGATGACTCCTTTCCGCTCCGCTTCGCAACCTTGGGGGCAGGAAATTACAAAGTTTCGATTTGGTCCCGAGGGGCTCCTTATTTTTTCAATGGATTTGGCTGCCGTTCTACTTGAAGTTGGACGACCTCAATTGGTCTACCTAAATCGGTACCGTTTTTTAACTACTGACCTTCCCCGGCGGCCCCAAAGGGTTCCAGGGCCACCATCGAGGCCCCTCAAAAGGGTCTTTAAAATCGAAAGACTCTCGCTCACAGGCGGGAGTCCCTTTGATTGATCGCCCACGGGCTGGTCCAATACCTCAACGATACCGAGTCCCGAGTGGGTTTCCTTAAATCTACTAATCAACATCGAGTGCC
>JAMCVM010000135.1 GCA_023475835.1 Bacillota bacterium
TGACTGGCGTGGTCATTGCCGGGACCGTTTGGTCCCGATCTGACTCCTGGTCAATGGGGACAGGACGGGGTTTCTTGGGAAAAATGATCGCGCTCAACTGTTGGATTAGCATGACGTTCCTCCTCGGTGGTGACGAATGGTCAATATTTCCTTAAAGTAACCTCCCGGGGAGAAGCAGTCCACGGCGATTTACGACGGATATGTACCGTGTGCCGCGATAGACGCGGATTATTGCTACTATGCGGGGGCATACACAAGATAGCCACAGTATGCTATAGGAAGTAGTGCTAAAACCGTCCCTTCAGAAGAGCTGCACCCAAAGGTGATTAGGTATTAACGCCGCCCAGTACTAGATTGTGATTCTCCTATTCGTCGAATGGAATAGTACAAGGCAAAGGACACGCCTCCCCAGCCGATGAGTAGCCATCGAATCGTTGGTAGGGGTGAAGCCCCAAAGGCCAGGATAAGAAAGAGGAGTACGAACGCCGCTAAACGGCCTCCGTTAAGCCAAAACTCTTTAAGACTGGTCCAGCGAATTCGTTCTTGGGCATCTGTGCTCCACTCCTGGATGACGCTCAAGGCTCGTCCTTCCAGTGGCACTTTATAGGCTGGGTAGCCAAAGGCATTTAAAATGCCATAGACAAAGATTCCGGAGGTCGTGTGCCATCGCAACAATATTCCACCAGCGATTATACCAGCGCTTAAAGCTGCCCATAAAGGCAATCGCCAGCGGGATGCAGAGGCAGCGAACATAACGGTTTGAACAATAGCCTGACAGGTCAGATACCATCCTAACACTGCAGCATTCTGGGTGAGCATGAACAGCCACAGACCCGGCATGAAAAAGAGCATCCCGTCGCGAAAGCCTAGTAATCCAAGACCGACAAACGGCAACTGCGGACGCGATAACAACCACGTAGTGCCGGCACGCCGTTCTGCCTTCGCGTCCCCGTCCCTTGCCGAAGATGCCTGAGACAGGGTAAGGCTTAGCGCCACGGCTAGCAGAATAAAGGCCCCCAAAAAAGTCAGTCGATAGCCGCGAAGTCCTGGACTCGCAACAATGACAGCTCCAACCACCGGGGGAATCACGACGGCCGCTCCGGTTTCGATCATCCCTAACCAGGCATTGTAGCGTTCATGGTTGTAGGTAGCTTGTGCTGCACGGACGTACACCGCAAGCCAGTAAAGTCCGCTCGCCAGTCCGACCATCATGGCAATCAACCAAATGAGGACTCGAATCCAGGAAGCGAGCATCAAGAAAGCGGCCAGATAGGCCATCGCCATCGCAATTCCACTTGTTTGCAATCGGATCGGATTGGGAGTTTTGCGTGCGTGGGTTCCCCATGCAAAAATTACGGTCATCGTACCAAACCACAAGAGATAATAAAGCATAATACCTGTGACATGAGTACGAATAGACCAAAGCCAGGCGCCAGAAAAACTCACGGCACCAGTCATAGCCACTTCCCAAAGGCTGACCACCAAGAAGCTGCGGTAAAACTGCACCGCATCACCCCCCTGATCGTTCCTCGACATACCAAACCTTACCATGACCGTACATATTCGGTAAACCCGGGGTTTTTGAAACATGCATCCTAAGATAGGTCAGGCTTTAGGGAGCGAACTCCACAGAGCTTGCTAAAAAGAAGGTTAATGTTGAGGATTTTACTGCCCTCACCGTTGAGATGGTGACCGTGGCTGCTGGCAGACGAAAAGACGCCGACATCTACTCAAATCGGACTCGAAACTTCCGATGTAAGACATGTCATACTTGTCATACAAACGTTAAGTGGCATACGGATGACGTTTACTCGCGAGACACGCTACGATCAGTCGGTCAGCGATGCCTGTCCCCAAATACCGCCGGTTAAATCGGTACGTAAACTCCCCGAAATAGAGTTGCCGGCGGGCGCGACCGCGCCCGTGAAAGGTTCCGTCGATATAGGCTTTGGCGTTGCTAATGACGATATTGACCCAATGAAACACCGCCTCGGCCTGCGGATCCGTGCTAAGCGTCACCTTGTGCTCCGCTTGATGCTCTTGGGCTGCACTGACATAGACCGGAGCGCCATCCGTCAGCCACACCCCGTTCGTTTCCACCCGTCGTTCCAGTACCTTTTTCACGGTCGGGTCTTTGAGGTCCGGCACCGCCTCTAAAAAACACATACTGCGGATGGCCTTGGCCCGTGAGGCTAACGCCGACGATGACCGGGTCTTGATCCGTTCCCCGACCACGCTTGCCTGGGCCATCCTTGGACGATGCCAAGGACTTTGACTGACGCCGCCAAAATAGGCATCATCGAGCTCCACCAAGCCTCCTAACTTATACCGACGGTTCCGTTCCGCCGTCGCTTGCTGGATTTTGTGATGCAGCAACCACGTCGTGACGTAAGGCAATCCTAATTCGCGGCTGAGGGCGAGGGCGGACTTGCCGCCCTTATCCACCGCGATGAGAAAAATGGCCAAAAACCAGACGCGCAAGGCGACCTTGGTCCGCTCAAAGATCGTTCCTGCAGGCACCGACGCTTGATGGCCACACGCTGCACATTCGTACACCGGGGCGGTCCGCCCCGACCTTTGCACGGTCCAATACTTTGTACCCTGGCACTTCAGGCATACAAAGCCTTCGGGCCAGTATTGATCAAACAGGTACTGCCGACAGGCTTCCTCATCCGAAAATTTATCTTGCCACTGGAGCAAGGTCATCGAGGGCAAACTCCCCCACGAGCCATCACTTACCCAAAATATACCGATTTTTTGCGACGGCGTCCATCGTCCCTGACTCATCTTAGGATGCATGTATCAAAACGCGCTTGGAGGAATTGGGGTTCGGGTAGTAACGAAACGAAAAATGCAGTAGACACTACCGCCGGGGGAGCCTAAGGCGCAATTGGCCTGTCTCTTTGGCCTTAGCCGCGAGACGGTCTATCAATAATTGCGCGGGTGACCCGTCGTGGGATCGCGTCCTTGTCTCCCCATGCGCTCCTTCTCTCAGGAGAGCGAGGTGTTGGCAGGATTTTGTTCAGAGCATTCAGGAGACTTGATCACCTCCGCTTATGTTATACTAGTATGACATAAGAGGAGGTGCTGTGCGATGTTTGCCGTCCGTTTACCCCCGGATATCGAAACGCGCTTGGAGGAACTCGCCAGAAAAACCGGGCGCACTAAAAGCTATTATGCGAAGAAAGCCATTGCCGATTTCCTCGAAGCGGAAGAAGACTATCTTTTGGCGGTGGCCCGCCTGGAAGAACACCATCCTCGCATCGGATTGGACGCCATCGAACGTGAGCTCCATCTGGACCGTTGAGTTTGATGTCGCCGCGCATCGCGATCTCCTGACCTTGGATCCGGTGATCCAGCGGCGCCTCGTGCAATTTTTGCGCACGCGGGTGACCGGGCGCAATTAGCCTCGGGCTTTAGGCAAACCCCTCAAGGGTGAGAAAACCGGACTGTGGCGCTACCGGGTGGGGGCGTACCGGATTATCTGTCTCTTAGAGAATGACCGCCACGTGGTGGTGGTAGTGGCCATTGGCCATCGCCGCGAGGTATACCGCTAAGGGGAGGAACCCTTAGCGGTGAATTGCTTCCCAGCGTTCTGAAAGGATGTTCAGGCGGTACTTTTAGGGAGGCGCCAAGCTACTCTGGAGGATGCATGGCAATGTTGTCAGGTTAAGGATTTTCCGCTCAAAAGTTCGCTACCTCTTGCAAACGTTTGAGTGTGTCTGCAACCCTGGATCACTGCGGTTCAGTGCGGGTCGCCGGTAAAAAAGCTGGATCTTCGGGCCACCTTCCGGCTCTTACGCACTTTCTGTTATTACTAATTGACTAAAAAATGATTAAACAGAGATCTTATGGGTATTCCCTGCTATTTACGGCCGGAACCGCGGGAAATACGCATAACATATCCACCGTGTCTGGACTGTTTGACGAGTTTCCATCATTCTTTCGAAGAAATAATCGCAAACCCTTACTATTAGGTTGCTGCATTGTTACGACGTCGACTCTTAATAACAGAAAGTGCGTAAGAGCCCACCTTCCAGTATTCTGGCACAGGAGGTGGTAATAATGTCCAATAAAGCGTTGGCTCTTGTCTATGCTGTCGGTCAAACATTACAAGATTTGGGATTTCGGGATCGATCCAAAGAACATCCGAAAGACTTTACTCGCGATCGAAAGGTTGGATTCGTCGGGATCCCGTCCATGATTTTAAATTTAGCTCGACGAACCACTCACATCGAGTGGGATCAGTTTCGGGAACGGTTGTGGCCCGACCAAGCCGACGACACGACGTACACGAAACAGTCCTTTAGTGAAGCGCGGCAAAAAATTCGTCCCGAAGCGTTTAGCGAACTGAATACGGTGTTTGTGAATCGGTATGATGACGACGAGGAATATCGCACCTTTCGCGGCTTTCGCGTGTGCGCGATCGACGGTTTCTCCCAGCAATTGCCTGATTCGCCCCAGTTACGGGCCGAATATGGGGTAGCGACCGGTAAGGGCACTTTTGCAGTGGCCAAGGCCCGGGCGTCCCAACTTTACGATGTCTTGAACGGCATCCTCGGCGAGCAGGATCGTGACCCACGCATCTTTCCACTGTCCCACCGCCACACTCGTGTTGATTTTATACCGTGCGTACTTATAGTCCTCGGGATGCTCCGCTTGCTGGGCATCCCACAAGGCCTGGACTTCGGTCTCGGCCAAGGCACACAAATTGC
>JAMCVM010000238.1 GCA_023475835.1 Bacillota bacterium
CAAGCATCGACGGGACACCGTGCAGGAACAATCATCCCGCCTGCACCGGACCACCCATCCTAGGAGTGACGCCATGCTTGGGCCGATCGCGGCCCACTCAAAAAAGCTTTCCTTGGGCTACTCTGCCAGGAGAATTCAGACCGAAGTCTATCGATTCTCCCGTGACTCGAGTGGTGAGATCGATCTAGTCCCCGAACGGCATACATTCTCCATTTCAGTCTGCAAAAATAACTCTACCCCATACCGGATCCACCGAATATATACCAATATTGTTACGGATCCACATAGTGCCGCGGTCGCCGTGATCCGCAATGGCGGGCCCTCCTGGGCGTTCACGGGAGGGGGGCAGACTTCCTTGGCTCAAGCCTCGGCGCTACCCTTACTGCCGGGGAATAATTGGGGGACGAGCGTCAAAGATCCGGTGACCGTCCCCCACACGCAAACCATGATAGTAGCCGTGTTCATGCGCAACACGTCCTCGAGTATATATGCGGCGGTGCAGCCTGTAACCCAAGAAATCCAGTCGGAAGGAGTCCGACCCGGGCAACTTCCCATTCGGCCACGTAGCCAATCGCGCATCCGGAGGAGGTGACTCGCCTGATGAAAGCCGCGAGGATAAGGTCCTGGTCGGCGCAAGGCGAGGTCTGACCCGGGGGCTAGCAAGACACCAGGCTGTAGCATGAAGCGAACTCTGCCACGTCGAAAATGTACCCCGTGAAATCGGACCATCGGGAACGACGAAGGAGTCGAGCCCCGTGCCGAAAGGTGAACTCGAACTGAGCGAGGCGGGACAGGAACTCTCGCCTCGCTTTCGCCGAATCGGAGCGAAGCACCTTAACTGCCGTTTTCGGTGTGCTTTACGGTGTTGCTCATCCGCGACCACTTGCTTGACTCTAACACCGGGGTTGACTTGATGGCGGCGATGAGGCGATTCATATCGCGGTGCACCGGGAGAATGCCGAGGCCTGCCTTGCCGGAAGGATGCGGCAATTCCATTCGGGTGAGCGGCGTTTGATCGGGATAACCAATATCTTTTTGAACGCCGACCGCGGTAGCGGCAGAATGGGTGATGGCTTGGCGTTGGGCAACGTCCCAGAGCGCCGCCTGACCCCGGGGGTTCTTGGGAATGAGTTCCACGGCCAAACCGTCTTCCAACCACCGTTGGCGCGAATGGGGAAGGCCGACTTCCATTAGCATCACGTCGCCCGCATACAGCAGCGAGCCTTTTTCAAAGCTAATCTTGGAAGGGCGCACCTCAATCATTTGGCCGATGGTAGGTCCATGCATGAAGTATTCTCCACCGATGATGGCCAAAATTCCAATGACGACCCCTGGAATCCAGCCTAAAAATGCGCCGCTGGCTGAAGTTAAGAGGCCAATCAGCATGGCCAGGTAATTACGCGCTTCATAGGTGATGGCGATGCCGGCAATATAGCCTGCTCCCCTAGGCACCAAAATGAGATTTTCTTCGGCCGTTAGCGTCGCTGCCTCGGTCGTGCGCACATCGCGAAATTGCGTCGCGGCTAAGGTCAAAAACGTAGCTGCGGTAAATTCCTTCCCAATGAGCGAGGTAATTATCGACGACCCGACCATAGCGGCGATGATACCCAGCGCCAACTGCGAAATATAACCGGAGGGGTAGCCCGGGTAGTGGTCACGCCCGCTGCGCAAAGATATGAGGCGCGAGATAAATCCGGCCACAAAGCCGATAATCATCGGAGTCCAGTTGATCGCTGGTGTCGAAGATGACACGTCTTATCACTCCCAATTGTAATCTCAAGCCGTTCCCTGCTAGTGTGACTTGGAAACGGTCCAGGCATACGTCCATTGTTGGGTGGACACTATGAAGTCAGGGGGTGGACTGATGCGAATCCTATACGGAAAGGAGGGCCAGACGCGGCAAGCAACCACCTGGCCCGACGACGCTGACGTGCTCTGGATTGATCTTGGCGCGGATGACCGTGACCAAATTGAAAATGTACTCAACCGTCTCTATCCCGCGCATCCCGCGGCCGTACAAAAAGTGGTGAACCGCGACGACCAGCACCCCGGTCTACTGATCGAACCCAAGGCCGTGACGGCGATTATCGACCAGCCTCATGGAACCGTCAAAGACTTGTGGACCGAGTCGGTTGGGCTAATCATTGGCCACCGGTTTATGGTGACCACGCACTGGCACGGGCCGAGCCGCATGTTGGACCAAGTGGCTGACCACGTCTTGCATGGCAATGGGCTTAAAGAAGGGATCGACTTAGTCTTATACCACTACCTGGATTTGCATATTAGCGCCTGGCAAGATCTGATCCGTGAAATTAGCCGCGACTATGAGATGATTCATCGCGCGATGCTCAGTCACCCGTATCATAACTTGGCTCACGATATTTTGACGCTGAGGCGGCGCACGATGCGAGCCCGGCGTTCGGTTCGGCCGGAGCAAGAAATTTTCACGCTCTTGGGCTCTCAACACTTTCCCTACGTCCGCAACAAGAATCGACTGTATTTCAAAGATCTGTCCGACCAAATGGCGGATCTGATTGAGGATTTGAACGGGTATCGCGATGGTCTCTCCGAAACGGTCGAGGCTTATACCTCGATGCAATCCAACGAAATTAATAAGGTCATGCGGGTGTTGACGATAATCTCGGTTCTGGCGCTGCCCGCGACCACCATCGCTTCAATTTATGGCATGAACTTTAACATTCCTGAGCTTCATTGGAAGTATGGATACTGGTACTCTCTGGTGTTGATGGCGGTGGTCACCGCTGCCGTCTTTTTGTACATGAAACGCCATGACCATCTTTAGGGGAAGATGGGGCGGGTGCGGTTAAATTTTGCCGAAGATGGGAAAAATTAGACCATCGCTCCTGACTTCAAGTCTTGGACCACAAAAAACCCCCTGAAGGAGGCCTAAGATGGCCACCAGCGAATCCTCGCCATGGCGAACTGAAAACCGACCAGAGGCCGATGAAACGTTTAGCATCCGCGAGTATCTGGAGTGGGTCAAACATGACCCGAATCTTTCCGAAACTGCGCATCAGCGCATTTGGCGTATGGTGATGGCAAAAGGCCTGCGCGATCCCAAAGGTCATCCCTATCCATTTTTTAGTGAGACGCTTTTCGGCATCGACCGGGCTATCGAGAGCGTGGTCGACGAATACTTTCGGCCCGCCGCCATGGGGTTTGACGTCCGCCGGCGAATTTTGCTGCTGGTAGGTCCGGTAGGTGGCGGCAAGTCGACCCTGGTCAGTCTCATCAAACGAGGCTTAGAAAGCTTTACGGGGACCACTGAGGGAGCGGTATATGCCTTGGTGGGATGCCCGATGCACGAAGATCCGATGCATCTGTTGTCGATGGAGGAGCGCGAGCGCTTCGCCGATGGCCATGGGGCGCGGGCCCATTGGCTGGAGGGCGAGCTTTGTCCGGCTTGCCAATGGCGCCTCGATCACGAATACCAAGGCAATCGAGACGGTTTTACGGTAAAACGGGTACGTTTGTCGGAAGCCCGGCGGGTGGGCATTGGAACCTATGCGCCCTCGGATCCGCGCTCGCAGGATATTTCCGAATTAACCGGTTCGGTAGACTTTGCGCAGATTGGCATCGTGGGCAGCGAATCCGATCCGCGAGCGTTTCGATTTGACGGGGAACTAAACATTGCCAATCGCGGGCTGGTCGAATTTCAGGAGATGTTAAAGCTAGACGAGCGCTTTTTGTATCATCTTTTGTCATTGAGTCAGGAAGGCAATTTTAAAACCGGGAGATATCAATTGATTTCGGCCGATGAGGTCATTGTGGGCCACACCAACGAAAACGAGTTTCGGATATTTAAGAAAAATCCCAAAAATCAGGCGTTGTTGTCTCGCATGGTGGCGGTGCCGGTGCCTTACAACTTGGACCTGGATCAAGAAGTGAAAATCTACCAAAAGTTGTTGCTGGGCCGCACCAAACCGGGTCAACACGTAGCCCCGAAAGCCCTGGAGATGGCGGCTACGGTGGCCGTACTCTCTCGACTGGAAGATGAAGAGACCAAAGACAGCGATCGTCTGTCCAAATTGGAGCGCCTTCGCGGCCACGGCCGCGAGAGCAGCGGATCCGGAGAAGGATTCGAAGGAATGGATCCCAGATTTGTCATCAATCGCTTGTCGCAACTCCTGGCACGGTCTGAGGCATGTGTCGATGGACTCGATGCGATTCAGGCCCTTTTGACCGGCGTGCTTGATGATCCTTTCGTCGATGCCAAGTGGCGGGAGACCGTCCAAGAATGCGCTTTAGTGGCGGAGACGCTTTGTTATCAAGAAATCGAATCCGAGGTGCGCCGAGCTTTCGTAGCCGAAGGCGAGGAACAAATCCAAGCGCTTTACCAGAACTATGTCGAGGCCTTGACCCACTCGGTCGAAGAACCGGCGACATTTGCCCACAGTAGGGAAGAACGCTTCCTGCGTGCGATTGAAACTCGCTTGGACGTTACCGAAAGTCAAAAACATCAATTTCGCGAGGAAATCTATCTTGGCCTGAAGAACGCTCAAGATGACGGTTATGGCAGTCGGGCCACTAAACTAAGTCGCGCATTAGAAGAAAAACTTTTTGACGATCTGAGAGACGCGATGCACTTAAGTGCCCCCGACCGGGCCATGCTGGGCTGGATCGAACACGCGGTCGAGCACATGGTAGCCAGCGGAGGATACTGCCCCCGGTGCGCCACCGGAGCGATACGGCGGTTGGGTACGGTGTTTCGACGATGACCCAGTTTCAGCGCTTCACCGTGGGCGCAGGCGATCCGGACCCGGTCAATGTCCTGGCATCAGATCAGCGCCGCCACCGGGAGAAAATTGAACAAGCCATTCGCCACAATTTGGCTGATATGGTGGCCGAGGAGCACGTGTTGGTGACTCGCGGCGAAAGGCGGTTTGCGACCCGAATCGAACATCTAAAAGAGTGTCGGATTCGTTACGACGCTCATCAGGGAACGTGGGCTAGTTTGGGTTGGCCGGAGGGACAAAATCGACCGGAGGGAGGGCCGGAAGGCGAGAGCAGCGGACGCGGGGTCGGTGGCGGCGGGGCGGAGGCCGCCTTTGGGGAAGAAGAAACTCCGGTGCTGTTGGAAGACTTGTCGCAGGCCGTGTTCTCGTATCTTGCCTTGCCCGACTTGGACCCAGAGCGAATGGCTAAGGGGGAGGGTGGGACTGGGGCATTGGGAGAGGTTGGTCGCAAGGGTACGAGATGGGCCAAGCGCCAGACACTCTGGGCAAACTTGACCAAAAATGCCTATCTGGGTCAACCTCGGATCAACGATTTAGCGCCCGAAGACCTTCGCTTTTGGCAGTGGTCAGATGCGCCTCAGCCGGGCGGCGGGGCGGTCGTGATGGCGTTAATGGATACCTCGGGATCCATGGGAAATTTCGAAAAGTACCTGGCCAAGAGTTTCTTTTTTTGGACCGCCGAGTTTCTGCGACAACTCTATCCATTAGTGGATCTGGTCTTTATCGCCCATGACGTACGTGCCCGGGAGGTGGACGAGGACACATTCTTTCATCGTGGGGCCTCAGGCGGAACGGTGTCGTCATCGGCGTACCTCCTGGCCTATCAGATTTTGGAAGAGCGCTATGCTCAGGAACAATATAATGCCTACGTGTTTCATTTTAGCGACGGAGGCAATCTGACCTCAGACAATCCAACGGCCTTAGCGTCGGCGATGCGCCTTCAGGAGCGGGTTAATCTCTTTGGCTACGGAGAAATTCACGACACCGATCGGAGTCCCTCCCAGTTGTACCAGGCCTTGCATAAACAGGGTCGGCGGGCGGTTTTGCTGCGAAGCAAAGAGGACGTCCTGGGGGCGCTGGTCGAATTTTTCGGGGCAGCGGATCCGAGATTTGAGACTGCCCTTAAGGAAAAGAAGGAGGGATAGGAGGTTGGCGATGACCGAGAATACGGTATCCGCGATGCTGGATCGGGTGGGCGAATCCGCGGACCGACTGGGTCTTCCCTTATATTCGACCCATTTCGAGTTGGTTAGCACCTGCCAATTGAATCAGTTGGCGTCTTACGGCGGGATGCCCGTGCGTTATCGCCATTGGAGTTTCGGCAAACTCTTCGGGCATTACCAGACGGCCTATGATTTTCGTCAGAGTCGGATCTATGAAATGGTCATCAACCACGACCCCGCCTATGCATTTTTGGACCGAACCATGGAGCCGACTCGCACTTTGGTGGTCTTAGCCCACGTGCTCGCGCATGTCGCCTATTTTCGTTCGCATGCGGCCTTTGCACACACCGCGAGCGATGAGGTTAGTGTCATGGTGGAACATCGGCGCGCGATGGAAAGCTATCAGCGTCGCTATGGCCGCCAGACGCTGGAAGCTTTCGTCGATGCCGCTCTCGTCATGGCAGACTTCACCGCCGAAAGTGTGCGCAATCGGTCGGTGGGGGAGGAGCCCGACGACCTCCTTGGGTTCTTGGCGCTCTATGCGCCGGGGCTTGACGCTTGGCAGCGTCATATCTTAACCATGCTTCATCAAGAGGCGCGCTATTTTTGGCCACAACAATTGACCAAAGTCGCCAATGAAGGTTATGCCACATTTTGGCATCGTCGCATTCTCAGCGGATTGCGTTTAACCGCCGATGAGGTCCTCGCCATGGCTAAGACAAATGCGGAATTAGTGCAAGTAACGCCCCCCCAACTCAACCCCTACCGCTTAGGCTATCTTTTGGTTCAGCAGGCACAAATGGTGGATGGGGAACGAGGCATGCTCAGAGTGGCCAAAGAACTCTTCGACACGGGCCTGGTCCGGGAATATTTGACTGCCGACGCGGTTAGAATATCAGGTTTGCAGGTATCCAGGACGGATCCAGCCAAGGTCGAGCCCGAAAAGAATTGGACGGAGGTGAAGCAAAGTTTGTTGGCGGACTTGGACCACGCCGGACTGCCGCGATTGACCGTCGACCGAAAGACCTCTTTGAACACAGGCTGTCTCCAACTGATCCACTGTCACACCGGCCGGGACTTGGATTACCCCATGTTAACTCAAGCCTTAACCTTGGTGGCGGAACAGATTTGGCGCGGAGAAGTCGTCATTACGACAAAATATCGCGGCATGGCCCACCGCCTGCGCCACGACGGAGAGACGGTCCGCGATGAAGTTATCGGGGAAGCGATGACTTAGGCATGAAGCGGCATCAAATACGGAATGACGAGAGCGGCGACAATAATAAACAGCAACCACCAAAGTGTACTTCGCATTCCCTTCGGCACATGCAGAGCCCTTCGTGCCACCCGGCGGCGTTGTTGGAGCGAAATAATCTTGGCAGACGGAGGAATCCTCAGCGGTTGAGCATCAAATCCACACTGAGGACAACTAGTTTCGTCACTAGTCAAGGAAGCGCCGCAATGACGGCAGATCAACGAGGTCCATTCCTTACCCATAGCCGAACCGCCCCCACGAAGATGTCTGTAATTGTCTTTATGATAGCAGATCCGGGGAAACCTGACATCAGGTCCAAAAAATATTTTGAAAGCCAACGAGCGGCCATCGTAGCCGCTCGTTGCTGAACGCGGGTGTTATTACAACGGGGTGTGATTATTCGCTTCAGGACGCCAGCGTCCTCGTTTAAATACCCATCCGCGCGAATTTAGAAAATAGACCAGACCCAAGTGGGTTTTAGCGTCCGCGGCCCGGCCTTCCACCAGCAAATTAGGGACATCGGCTGCGGGAATGATTTTAACCACAATCTCTTCGGTCGCATCCCAATTGGTCTCACCAGGCGTCGGATTCATCGTGTAATACAAGTGGACCTTATGCCTAGAGAGGCCAACCGACGGATAGAACCTCGACAGCAGTCGCAAATCCGCCGCTCGATAACCGGTTTCCTCCTCGAGTTCGCGTCGGGCGCCTTCGACTGGGTCTTCACCGCGATGCAAACGTCCTGCGGGAAGCTCTAGAATTCTTCGCCCCAGCGCCGGCCGAAACTGTTCTACTAAAACCACGCCTTCCGAAGTTTCAGCGATCACCGCGCATACATCAGGCAACACTAGGTACTCGTGAATATAATGGGTTCCTCGCACGGTCACAGGAACCCGCCGAATGCGATTTCTTAACACGATGTTTTAGGCTCCTCACGACCAATGCTCGTTCACATTATAGCAAGTAAGCGAGAAAATTGGGAAAGGGTCTCTTCCAAAAGATGAGCCCCGCTCCTGGATAAGTCGAGGGAGATGACTTCGAATTTCAAAATTTTTTCCGCGCGGGTTCGCGAACAGTAGGGTGAAGGTCATCGCCAATGACCAGGAGAAGGGTATTCCCTTTCCCGCAACAAACCTGTTATAATTTATAAGCAGAGCGATCAAAACTGTCGCCTATCCTCGCGTGTTTGTCATGTTTCCTGAATTGGGACCGATAAGCTTGGAGGAGAGAATCACGCTTGCTCCCGGCCACCCTATCCACTAAGCCTTGGGTTTTTTGGGTAAATAATATAAACTTTCGAGCGGGATTCAGCGGTCGGATGGTTTCAGGATGGGCGGGTTTCTGGGCCGTTACAGGGATTTTGAGCCTATCAGGGTTTTTGTCAGGTCGGTAGCTAGTCTGCGTTCTAACGGTTATTTATGCATGTTGTTGGATGAATACTAGTAAGTTTAGGGTCTGCATGTTAGAATCTCTGAAACATGGTTTGTGTGATGGCAACGCATTCTCTGTCAGGCCACGGTGTTGACACGGAAATTTTTGCGTTATCAGTTAGACTTTCCTCGGAAAGGAAGGTTACGTAGAATTATGAGTTTTTTGCGAGCGCCAAAAGAGCAAGGGCTGTATCTCCCCGGGTTTGAGCATGATGCCTGCGGGATTGGATTTGTAGCCAATATCAAGGCGAAAAAGTCGCATGATATTGTGGAGCAAGGGCTTGGAGTCTTAGAAAACCTTGAACATCGTGGTGCGCAAGGCAGCGAGGCCAATACCGGGGATGGCGCGGGCATTTTAATTCAACTGCCGCATCGACTGTTTCTCGAAGAGGCAGAACGCTTGGGCTTTGTATTGCCGGGCCCAGGGCTTTACGGGGTGGGCGTGATGTTTTTGCCCATGGACGAAAAGGCGAGACTAGCCTTTGAACGCCGGATTGAGGCAGTGGTGATCGAAGAGGGTCAGACGGTGTTAGGCTGGCGAGATGTGCCCTCGAACCACGATGGTTTAGGCCGAGTCGCGCTGTTGTCTGAGCCCTATATCCGGCAGGTCTTTGTGGGCCGATCCGAGGAGATCGTCGATGATGATGCCTTTGAGCGTAGGCTCTATGTGATTCGCCGTCGAATTGAGCATGACTTGCGCCAACATCCACTGGCCGGAGATCATTCCGCTTATTGTGCCAGTTTTTCGTCGCGCACCCTGGTATATAAAGGCATGTTTACCTCCTATCAGGTGCGCAGCTATTTCTCAGACTTGGAAGATCCGCATACCGAGTCGGCGTTTGCCGTGGTGCATTCACGATTTAGCACGAATACCTTTCCCAGTTGGGATAGGGCGCATCCTTATCGCTATGTCATTCACAACGGTGAAATCAACACCTTGCGCGGGAATGTCAATTGGATGCGAGCCCGTGAAGCGCAGCTAACGTCTGAGCTGTTTGGGGATGATTTACCGCAGCTCTTGCCCATTATCGACGAAGAGGGCAGCGATACCGCGATGTTTGATAACGCGTTGGAATTTTTGGTGCTGGCCGGGCGCCCATTAGCTCATGCGGCAATGATGATGATTCCAGAGCCCTGGTCGAATCATGAGAGCATGAGTCCCGAGAAGCGCGCCTTTTATGAGTACCACAGTTGCCTGATGGAACCGTGGGATGGCCCTGCGGCCATGGTCATGACGGATGGCAAGCAAATTGTCGCAGCGTTGGATCGAAACGGACTCAGACCCGCACGCTATTACGTGACCAAAGGCGACCTGATCGTTTTAGCCTCAGAAGTGGGTGTGTTAGATATACCGCCGGAAGAGGTCGTGGCCAAAGGCCGATTGCAACCGGGACGCATGTTGGTGGTGGACTTAAAAGCGCAGCGCATTGTTTCCGACGAGGAAGTGAAGGCCGAGTTTGCGAGTCAGCACCCTTACGGGGCGTGGTTAGATGAACACTTGGTGAGGCTGGAAGAACTGCCGGAACCTCCTTACGTGCCCGAACCGGACCATGAAACCGTGTTGCGTCGTCAAATGGCCTTTGGCTACACCCATGAGGAACTGGACAAAGTGATCCAGCCGATGGCGCTGACTGCCCAGGAGCGGGTAGGTTCGATGGGTATCGATACCCCCTTGGCGGTGCTGTCGGAGCGCCCTCAACTGCTCTATCGGTATTTTAAACAATTATTCGCTCAGGTGACCAATCCTCCCATTGACGCCATTCGCGAAGAAATTGTGACCGCGGTGGCGACGACCCTGGGTTCGGAAGGCAATCTCTTAACCACCGAGGCGGAAGCGTGCAGACAAATAGAGTTGCCGACCCCGATCTTAACCAACCCGGAATTCTACAAGTTGGTTCATGTGGATCGAGCCGGCTTTTCGGCGCGGACGTTGCCCATCTTGTATGAAGTTGCCCAAGGGGCGAAGGGAATGGAGCATGGGCTTCAGCAGTTGTTTGATGCCGCCGACCAGGCCATCGCCGAAGGGGTCAACATCTTGGTGTTGTCGGATCGCGGACACAACGCGGTCGATGCTCCTCTGCCCGCCTTGCTGGCAGTCTCTGCGCTGCATCACCATTTGATTGATCAGGGAACGCGCACTCAAGCCGGATTGGTCATTGAATCGGGCGAACCGCGCGAGGTTCATCACTTTGCCATGCTCATTGGCTATGGGGCGAGTGCGATAAATCCCTATTTGGCCTTTGAGTCGATTGAAGTGCAGATTGCTCAGGGGCTGTGGTCTAACATCAGCGTCGACGAGGCGATTCACAACTACGTCAAGGCTTGCACCAAGGGCGTGGTCAAAGTGCTGTCTAAAATGGGAATTTCGACCATCCAAAGTTATCACGGAGCCCAGGTGTTTGAGGCGATTGGGTTAAACCAGGCGTTTTTAGAGCGCTACTTTACCGGCACTTCGTCAAAACTTCAAGGGATGGGTTTGGAGGAAGTGGCCGAAGAAGTTCGGCGCCGCCATCATCGTGCCTATGCCCAACGCACCGGCTCGACGCGCTTGGCTTTGGAGTCTGGGGGCCATATTCAATGGCGGGTGGAAGGCGAAGAGCATCTTTATGATGCCAAGACGGTGTACCTCTTGCAACAAGCGTGTCGAACCAATGACGCTGGACTTTTTGAACAGTTCAAAGAGCGGGTGTTGGAGTTTTCGCGGGTACGGTTTAATCTGCGCAGTTTGCTAGAGTTTCAGTTTGCCAAAGAGCCTATCCCTCTCGACGAGGTGGAGCCGGCCGAATCGATTGTGCATCGCTTTAAGACCGGCGCCATGTCTTTCGGATCGATTAGCCAAGAGGCGCATGAGGCACTGGCGATTGCGATGAACCGGATTGGAGGCAAGAGCAATACCGGCGAGGGTGGCGAGCACCCAAGTCGCTTTGTCGCCGATGACAATGGCGATTTGCGCCGCAGTGCGATTAAACAGGTAGCCTCCGGCCGGTTTGGGGTTACGAGTCATTATCTCGTGAACGCAGATGAGATCCAGATAAAGATTGCGCAGGGGGCAAAGCCTGGCGAAGGCGGGCAGCTCCCGGGCAAAAAGGTCTATCCCTGGATTGCTGAAGTGCGCCATTCCACCCCAGGTGTGGGCTTAATCTCGCCGCCACCGCATCACGACATCTATTCGATCGAGGACTTGGCCCAGTTGATTTACGACCTGAAAAATGCCAACCCGCGGGCTCGGATCACGGTCAAGCTGGTCTCTGCGGTCGGCGTGGGAACGATTGCAGCCGGAGTGGCCAAAGGCAAGGCCGACTTGGTGTTAATCTCAGGGTATGATGGAGGGACCGGGGCTTCTCCAGAGACCAGCATTCAACATGCGGGCATGCCTTGGGAATTGGGCTTGGCCGAAACCCACCAGACCTTGTTGCTGAATGGACTGAGGGACCGTATTCGAGTCGAGACCGATGGGAAATTGTTGACCGGTCGAGATGTGGCGATAGCTGCGTTGCTGGGTGCAGACGAATTTGGTTTTGCCACCGGCCCTCTGGTCAGCTTGGGCTGTGTGATGATGCGGGTTTGTCATTTGGATACCTGCCCGACGGGCATTGCCACCCAAAATCCAGAACTGCGCAGGAACTTTACCGGTGATCCGCAATTTGTGGTCAACTTTATGATGTTGGTGGCCAATGATTTGCGTCAGTATATGGCGAAATTGGGAATTCGTACCGTGCGCGAAATGGTGGGGCGGAGCGATCTTTTGACTCCGGTGAGTCTACCCAATCATTGGAAAGCCAAAGGTCTGGATCTTACCCCGATTGTTAATCAGGCGGTCGATTTGGACCGCAGTCGAGAGCAGCAAGATCATCGTTTGGACGAGACCTTGGATGCGACCGATCTGATTCGGCGGGCGGCTCCGGCATTAGAGCGCCAGGAACGGGTGTCTGCCAGCCTGACTATTCGCAATGTCCATCGGGCGGTAGGTACCCGTCTGGGCAGCCAAATTACGCGTCGGTTTGGCAGCCAGGGATTGCCCGAGGATACCATTGAGTTTCGTTTCCGGGGTTCGGCCGGGCAAAGTTTTGGCGCCTTTATTCCCCGCGGCCTTAGCCTTTGGCTGGAAGGCGACGCCAATGACTATGTGGGCAAGGGGCTTTCAGGAGGCAAGATCATCGTTTATCCCGATGCGCGCTCGACCTTTGTTTCGCACGAGAATAGCATTATTGGCAATGTTGCCCTGTACGGGGCGACTTCGGGCGAAGTCTACATTGCGGGCATGGCTGGGGAGCGCTTTGGGGTCAGAAACAGTGGAGCGCTGGCCGTCGTCGAAGGCATTGGCGACCACGGCTTGGAGTACATGACGGGTGGCCAGGTGGTAATCCTCGGACGAACTGGAAGGAACTTTGCCGCCGGCATGTCAGGAGGCATAGCCTATGTGTTGGACGAAAAAGGAACATTTGCGCATCGTTGCAATCTAGACATGGTCACTTTGGAAGCACTTGATGATTTGGAAGAAGCGGACCAAGTGCGTCAGATGATTAAGCGTCATGTGGATTACACCGGTAGTGTGCGCGGTAAGGAACTGTTAGCCGATTGGACCAACACCAAAGAGCGGCTGGTGCGGGTGGTACCTAAAGACTATCAGCGGATGCTCGAAGCCATAGCCCGGGCCAAAGATGCGGGCATGGACGAGACCGAGGCAGCCATGGCTGCCTTTGAAGACAGTCAAAATGGTCTGGTGGGCGTGGCCGGTAAATAGCGGCCACCTGGGCCTATTATCCAACGACGAGAGAAGGTGTGCGGTTCCAATGGGGAAAATTACGGGGTTCATGGAATATCCACGCGTCGTGGCGCCGGATCGTCCGCCTCGAGAGCGAATCCGGGATTGGCAGGAGTTTGTTCAGCCACTCGATGAGAAAGACATCGAAACGCAGGCGGCCCGATGTATGGACTGCGGTGTTCCTTATTGCCAGAGCGGCACCCTGCTCAACGGCATGACGGCTGGTTGCCCTACGCATAATTTGATACCGGAGTGGAATGATCTGGTCTATCGCGGTGCCTGGCAAGAGGCCTTGACGCGTCTGCTGAAGACAACCAACTTTCCCGAGTTTACGGGGCGGGTGTGTCCTGCACCCTGTGAAGGCTCCTGCACGGTGGGGCGCTTAGGGACTCCCGCGGTCGCCATCAAGAGCATTGAGCGTCAAATCATCGACCGTGGGTTTGCCGAAGGCTGGGTGGTGGCGGAACCTCCGCGCGTGCGCACCGGGAAAAAGGTGGCGGTGGTGGGATCGGGACCGTCGGGACTTGCTGCCGCAGCACAATTAAATAAAGCGGGGCACTGGGTCACGGTGTTTGAACGTGCCGATCATCCCGGCGGTCTCTTGATGTATGGCATTCCCAACATGAAATTGGATAAAGGCATCGTCGATCGGCGATTGGATTTGATGCGAGAAGAAGGCATCCATTTTGTTACCAACACCGAAGTAGGGAATGATTACCCAGTCGAGCAGCTGCGTGCGGACTTTGACGCGATCGTGCTTTGTATTGGTGCCACTAATCCTCGGGATCTGCCCGTTGCTGGAAGACAATCGCGCGGGGTGCATTTCGCGATGGACTTCTTGCGCAATAATACGAAGCGGCTCAGGAATCCAAACCATCCGTATATTTCCGCCGAGGGCAAGGATGTCATTGTGATTGGCGGTGGCGATACCGGGACGGATTGCGTCGGTACGGCAATTCGCCAACATTGCCGGCAGGTGATTCAGTTGGAAATCATGGAAGAAAATCCCCCTACCCGGGGCGCAGAAAATCCTTGGCCTGAGTTTCCTCGGATCTATAAAATGGACTATGGCCAAGAAGAGGCTCGGGTCATTTTTGGTGACGATCCGAGAGAATACAAGACCACAGCCAAGCGCTTCACGGCCAACGAACGCGGTGAAGTCACCGGGTTGGATATTGTTCGCCTCCGTTGGGAGAAGGGTGATGGCGGGAGAATGCGGCCGGTTGAGGTCGACGGCAGTGAGCAGCATTTAGACGGTCAATTGATTTTGCTGGCGATGGGATACTTGGGACCAGAAGCCATGCTTTTGGATAAAATGGGTATCGAGCGCGACTCGAGGCAAAACGCGAAGGCAGAATATGGCACATTTACCACCAACCTTACCGGAGTGTTCGCGGCAGGCGATGCTCGTCGGGGACAGAGCCTGGTTGTCTGGGCGATTAATGAAGGGCGTGCGGCGGCTCGGGAATGTGACCGTTATTTGATGACAGAGACGGATCTGTCGTAATCTGGAAGCGGGGGAGGAGACCTTTTTCGAGGGGGTGCCTAAGATTTTGTGGTTGACGGACGGATTTCCCCCTTGAGTCCACAAAATGGGTTTCAAAACGCTAAGAAACGATTAAAATGTCCTTAGCAGGGAAAGTAAGGAGGAGTATCTGTTGGGTGTCACCGTAAATGCCATCTCGGAGACAGAGACGGAATGGCTGGTGGATCTGCGAGTCTATGAGGGAGTCTACCGTAAAGATCACTATCCGGTTCGTGTCGTCGAAGTGCCTTCCCCTCCGGCCGGGCGCACGCCTGAGTTGCTCGAACGGCAGATGGCGGAGTATGTCCTAACCAGGGCCCGCCTACATATGAAAAGCGGCTCGCTGCCGCCGAAAGGCATGCAGGTGAATGGTCATGAGGTGTGGCGAACAGAGATTCCAGAGCTTTCAGCGGCTAAAGAGATTAAAACGCCTGGATAAAGGAGCGTCTGGGTCACCTAGACGCTCTCCATCCGTTTCACCAGGCACCTCATCGAAGCAAGAGTGACCAAGGAGGTAGTAATCTGTGGCAGATACAGGATTTAAGGCGGGGTTAGAGGACGTCGTGGCTCTCACCTCGGATTTGTGTTTTATTGATGGCAAAGAAGGTCGTTTGGTCTATCGAGGATACGATGCGGTCGACCTGTCAGAGCATGCCACCTTCGAAGAGGTGGTGTTTTTACTTTGGTATGGCAATTTGCCGAATGCGGGGCAATTGAAGACGTTTCTCCGAGAATTAGGAGAAAGTCGACAATTAGACCCGGCGGTCGAGCGGTTGTTGGCATCCCTGCCGAAGACGACCGCGCCGATGGATGCCCTGCGCACTGCAGTCAGTTTGGCTGGCATTTACGACCCTGATGGCGATGCCATGGAGCCTGAAGTGAATCAGCGCAAGGCCGTGCGTTTGGTGGCGCAAATTCCGACGATGGTGGCGGCGTTTGACCGCATGCGCAAGGATTTGCCGGTTATTGCCCCGGATCGGGACCTTGCGCTGGCTGACAACTTTTTGTGGATGTTGACTGGGAAGCGACCGAGTGGGCAAAACGCCAAAGCGTTTGACACCGCCCTCATCTTGCATGCTGATCACGAGCTCAATGCATCGACTTTTTCCGCTCGGGTCACTGCTGGAACTTTGTCGGATATCTACTCGGCAACCACCTCGGCGATTGGCACCTTAAAGGGCCCGTTGCACGGGGGCGCTAATGAACAAGTAATGCGTATGGTGGATGAGATTGGCTCCTTGGACAATGTGCGCCCCTGGTTGGACCAGGCGTTTCAAGAAAAGCGGAAAATTATGGGGTTTGGCCATCGGGTGTATAAGACGGACGATCCTCGCGCAGTGGTGTTAAGGCGATTTTCTCGCGAGATGAGCCAAACGCAGGGCACGATGGACATCTTCAACCGCCTGGAAGCCATTGGCGACTATGTGCGGGAACAAAAGCATCTGCATCCTAATGTGGACTTTTACTCGGGCTCGGTTTATCGGATGATGGAAATTCCCGTGGACGTTTTTACCCCTGTGTTTGCGATTAGCCGGATTGCCGGATGGACAGCTCATATTCTAGAACAGTATCACAACAATCGCTTGATTCGACCGCGAGCTGAGTACACTGGGCCGACGCATCTCACCGTCAAACCCATCGCGGAACGTTAATTTTTACGCGCCGAAGCTTTGCATGACGGCAAAGGGCTGGGCTGACGATTTGAGTCAGCCCAGCCCTTTTGGATATCTGGTCGGTCACGGTCGCCAGCGAACGGTCCTCGGCTTGCGCTGGTATTGGGGCGCCGTGGCCGAAAAGCGCGGCTGGCGGACCCAGCGATAGCGCCGACGGACGATTTGTTGTCGAATCTCGACCGAAAAATCCCGCGGCCTGGATGTTTTAATGTCACACGTCCGAGCATAGTCTCCACACTGAGGACCCCGTCGAGCCTCGTCGGAGGCTTCCGAAATATTCCTGGGTAGCGGGCCGCTCTGGATACCAACGCCGCATGTGGCCGACCCTCCCGGCCTGATGCCCTTGTAGTCAAGCTTCAGGTCGGGGTTTTTCCGGCAGTCAGAAGTCTTCCGGCATCCGCTCGTCGGCCGTGGCCAGTGATGGCTGGGCGCCGTAGATTGATAGGGCTTTAGGGTCTCAGAGAGGAGACCGCCATGCCCCCCCCCACTGGTGGGGCACCCCCATCGATGAAAAAGGGGGGTGGGCTATGATGGAGACGACCTCCGAACGAGATGGTGTTCACGCTGATGCTACGAGCTCGTAGCGGAGACGGATTCCGACCTCGTCGAGCACCCCCGATTGGTGTGACCGCGCCGGCTTAGACATTCACAAGCAGGTGATTGTGGCCACGGTGATCACGCCGACACTGACGGAGACCCGCAGTTTTGGCACCATGACCGCCGATCTGCTGACGCTCGCCGATTGGTTGCAAGGCTGCGGCGTGACCCATGTGGCGATGGAAGCGACCGGGGTGTATTGAAAGCCGGTCGTGAATCTGTTGGAAGCGTACCTCTTTGACGCGGTCATGGTGGTGAATCCGCAGCATATCCAGGGGATGCCGGGTCGGAAGACCAATGGGCAGGATTGGCAGTGGATTGCCGGGCTCCTGCGCATTGGGGCCATGAAGGCCAGTGATATTCCCCCGCGCTCGCAGCGGGCGCTGCGGGAATTGGTCCGATATCGGACGAGTCTGCAACAAACTCGGGCGACGGAGAGCAACCGCATCCAGAAGGTCCTGGAAGGGGCCAACGTAAAACTGCGCAGTATCATCGGTGATGTGCTGGGGACCACGGGTCAAGGGATACTGGCCGCCCTGGCGGACGGCGAAACCGATCCCACGAAGTTAGCCGACTTGGCGGGCCCCCGCATCCGGGTCTCTCGAGAGACCCTCATCGCGGCGCTCACGGGCTTAGTCGACGCCCATCAGCGGCTGATGCTCCGCGTGCAGCTCCAACATGTGGCCTTTTTGGACCGCCAGATCCTGGCGCTCTCGGAGGAAGTGGCCACTCGCCTCGCAAATTTTGACGACGCCCTCACCCGGTTGCAAACCATTCCCGGGGTGGAGCGTCGCACTGCCGAGACCATGATCACCGAAATCGGCACCGATATGCAACGGTTTCCCTCGGCGGGCCACCTCGTCGCCTGGGCCGGCTTGAATCCAGGCCAAGACCAAAGTGCGGGCAAAGCCCGGCCGATGCGGACGCGCAAGGGCAGTAAAGCGCTGCGGGCGGTCTTGACCCAAAGCGGCCATGCCGCCGGCAAAACGAAGACGTATCTCGGAGCGGTCTATCATCGGTTGGCCTGGCGGCGGGGCAAGCAGCGGGCTGCTATCGCGACCGGGCGGCATATTTTGATTGCCGCCTATGCCATTTTGTGTGCCCCCGACGTGGTCTATCAGGACCTGGGCGCGAACTATTTCGACCAACGGGACCCAGGTGCATGGTGCGACGGGAAATTCGACGACTCGAAGCCCTGGGGTATCGGGTGACCGTCGAACCCGTCACCCCCGAAGCCAGCTAGCTCCGACCGCCTGGTCTAGCCGGCTCCAGGCCAGGCCGTGACAATGATCCACCCAGGTGGCAGAAGCCCGCAGGCGAGGGCCTGAGATCCCGTGGCCTCAGAGGCCGTTACGAACCACTTATTTTTCACAGGAGGAGTCGGATTGGGTCGCCTTTTTCCGAGGTTCAGCCATCGATCTTGTGGCGACTTCGACCAGCTTCGCTTTGGCGCCTCCAGGGCTCTTTTCAAAATCCGGTTTTTCTTGTCGAAGGCGAACCACTCCCTCCACGGTGGCTTCCTAACCACCAGGCAAATCCTTGACCGTCTCTCGCACGACTTCGGCATCCGCCAGGGACATCGAGCCGTTCCCGGACGGATGAGACGCTTGGCCGCGAAGGGGCTTAGGTGGTTATCGCAGTCCGCTTAGCTTAGGTGAAATGGGGTATCCTAAGCCCAGCGAGTCTGGCGGAAGTGAGCCAAGAATAACTGACGCAACTATATGGAAAGAAGAAAAAGAGAGGGAACAATCGAATAGATATCAATCGGTGGTGGACGGTGCCTAGTCTCCTGGTTGGGGGCTTCGGATCGCGGCAGTCTGGTCGTTTGGCCATAAATATTCGGGCCCAATGGGCATATGGTTGCGATTGGCAAACCTCTACAGTGAAAGTGCAATGATTCTACAGGTTACGGGCGATGGACAGCAATCCACGGACCGTGGATAAAAGGAGAGTGAGCGGCATGTTTCATGATTGGTTAGCGGTGATGTTAGTCAATTTGGGAGCGGGCTTAGCTTTGTTGGCGCATTATCTCTACGTGAATCCCCCTAAAGAAGAGCGCAAGAGTTGGGCCGCTGGGTTCTTTGCGGTCGGTCTTTTAGGCTTCGCACTATCGTTACCCTTAGCGTTGACGTGGCCGTTGCCGGGAGGGTTCAACGTCGCTTACGGTGAGCCGGGATTGTTCATCAGCGTGGTCTTCCTAGCAGGCGCAATGACTCTCATTTTCGAGTGGGAACCCTTTATTCCGGCGATTTATGGATTCTTTGGAGCCATCTTCGCCATTGTCATCGGAATTCGGATTGAAGACCTGAAATTGGGGGCCGATCCCTTCGCTGCCATGGCCGGGTTCGTGCTCACAGGCATCGGCGGCGTGTTGCTCTTGCCCGCCATTCATTTTCGAGACAATCGAGTGCTGACAATTATTACCGCCATCATTTTAGGGTTAGCGGCACTGATTTGGCTGTACACGGGCTATGATGCGGGTTGGGCCCACGTTCTGGACTTTGCCAAGTATTTACCGCCGACGATGGCCAAGTAAAGAATTCTTCCTTCACGCCAACAGCCCGGAGGACAACAGTCCAGCCGGGCTGTTGGTATTCCCTATCCCTCAACAGGCCGTTTGTATTGCTCATTGGCCTCAATGCCGGCCCCGTGTTAACGGGGAAGCCTAATGCGCGAGCAGAGTCAATCCCGCTCCCATCGGTCGATCCCCGCCACGACGGGGAATTTTAATCTATCATAGCATGTTTTGCCAAGCAAAATGTCATGGCCCAAGCGACCGCGGTTGCCGTGTAGACCAAAACCGCCAGGTCGGGCGCGGCCCTTAATCGGGCTGGCATCGAAAAGTTTAGCGGATGGATCCGACCGCAGCGACGCCTGGAGCCAGAGGTTTGGTTAATGGCAACTTCCTGAAGACAGCAGGTGGGCCTAACCACGCGCACTTGCGAGGCGGTCGGGGGACTGCTTAGGATTAGCGATGAGACTGCGCGCGGAGCGACGTTGGCCGTGTGATGCGAAAGCGGTGGGCGTCTTCAAAGCGGCTCAATCATGGGTTTCCAACACGACGGCGTTTTCCTGCGGCGGACGCCATAACTCGCGCACAGTATCTA
The DNA here is from genome assembly GCA_023475835.1 of Bacillota bacterium. Taxonomy (GTDB): domain Bacteria; phylum Bacillota; class Sulfobacillia; order Sulfobacillales; family Sulfobacillaceae; genus JAMCVM01. The sequence goes on from JAMCVM010000238.1 coordinate 20,273, forward strand.
GAGAGCGTGGGCGACGTCTCCTGTCATGAACGCCAGCGGTATCCATGGCATGCAGGCCACGCTGCTTCCAAGAATCGATGCCCGGTCTCGGCGCCGGGACGGGTCAGGACAGGAATCTTACAGAGGACGGTTCGAACATTGTCCCCCTCCAGGATCGACGTTTTCGCATCCAACAAGGGGCGTGCGGGCAGACAATTTTTTCGGCCGATAAAGAGAGGGCGTAAAGGGCGCTGCAGCCCTTTTTGGAGTGCGTCTAGGTCGGGTTCTCCGGGGCCGTTCAGAGTGAGCACTACGGTCGCCAAACCATCCATCCAATAGCGGCGCAAGCGCGGATGGGTAGCCATCTTGGCTGGCCTACCGCCGCGCGCCCCGGGGCTTCCGGTAGTGGTCCAGCCTGGGCCTAGCATGTGGGGTTGTCCTAAATCGACCGTTTGATAATCGACCAGCAGTTTCGGTGCGATATCCCACCGTGCGGCTTGTTCAAGGCGACTTCGCAACGCTTGCAAGCAGGCAAAGTCGCCGTGATGCCAGCCCAGGGCGTTGGCCAACAGACCGACGAGCATGTCCATCCCAGGGAATCGATGAATCTGGTCGTGATGGTCAACGATCACGCTGCCAAAGCTCATCAGCGGGGCATCAAGGCGCAGCACTAACGCCTGCATCATAAACCTCCTTCGCTAAGAGCCAATAAGCATTGGTGGATGGCTTGCGGTAAGGGAACGGGTGTTTCCGAGGCATGGGTCCAGGGATGCAGTGAAGCCACAAAACGCTTAAGACTCTGCGCGCCAGTGCCGCTTTTGGCTTTGACTGGAGATGCGAAGTCGCGGCACGCCGCCAAAGGTGATTCGCTTGGCCAAGCCGGCGTCATCACGGTTGAGTAAACTTGCGTGGTAACTGGTTAAATAATGGATCTGTAGGAACATCAGATCACCTCCTAAGTGAGACCGCAGGGCGTGGAGTAAAATGCTTGAGCCGTCTGGCGACGGATGGCCTCGCTGCGCTCCGGGTCGCGAGTGAGCAGGAACTGTGCAATTTCGAGCCAATTAGCGGTGGCGTGATGGAATCGAAGAAATTGCGACAGGTGGATGATCAAAAGACACTTTGTATCCCCAGACGAGGTGAAGAGTCGCTCCAAGCGGGACTCTGAGAAGCCGGTTAGGGCGAGAACGGTGCCTAAACACACATCGAAACGATGAATATCGGGCGCCATGACTGCCATACCGGCCACCAACACCGTCCATTCTCTGCGCGATGCGTCGCCTTGGTCCCACCAAAGCGGCAAGTGCGTGAGGGCGAAACGATAAAATACTAACGGCGGGGTTTGGCCCGGCCTCATTCGACGAAGAAGCGCTCGATCGCCCGCGGGAAATTGAGCGTGACCCAGAACGCCCGCGATATGTCCGATGGTGTGGGCTAAGGGGGGCTCACGGCGCGGGGCAATGGTGTCAAGTTAACGATAACGCAATAGTTCATTAAGACGATTAATTCAGTCTATTCGAGAGTTCGGTCCCTACATTGTCGGTCACCCCTCTGTTCGATGCGATCGGATGACTGTATTACTCCCAGAGTTCAAGAAGTGACCGAAATCGTGGTGTCTTCGGGGGAATGGGTCCTCGATCGGGGGCGCA
>JAMCVM010000237.1 GCA_023475835.1 Bacillota bacterium
GTGGACAAAACAAGATTTCTTCGCTAGACTCAGGTGAGAACGAGGAAGTTCTCACCTGAGTCTATTATGAGGAGGGAAAACGGTGATTCGTTTGCAGTTCACCGAAGAAGAAATCGAAGCATTACGCTACGAACACTTTCATTATCCGCATCCGCGGGTTCAAATGAAGATGGCAGCGGTCCAGCTCACAGCGCACGGCTGGTCACGCGGTGAAGTGGCCGAAGTACTGGGCTGTGACGAAGCGACCGTGCGATCCTATGTGAAAGACTATCGAGACGGGGGCATTGAGGCGTTAAAGCGTTTTGCCGTCGGCGGACGCACGAGTGAGCTGGACGTGCATTGCGACACGCTCATGAAAGAATTTGATCAACATCCGCCCAGAAATGTGCGGGAAGCCCAACATCGGATTGAGACCCTGACCGGGCTGCACCGCAGCCCGAGTCAAATTCGCGCATTTCTCAAGCGGTCCGGTCTTAAATACCAGAAGGTGGCGCCCATTCCAGCGAAAGCCGACGCTACGGTCCAAGAGACGTTCATCAACGAACAGTTGGATCCCATACTAAAAGAAGCTCAAGATGGGAAGCGGCACGTCTTCTTCGTCGATGCCGCACATTTTGTCTTCGCAGCCTTCTTAGGCTACTTATGGTGCCGGCTTCGCCAGTTCTTGCCCACCCCGTCCGGTCGTCAACGCTTTAATGTGCTCGGCGCGCTACACGCCATCAGCCACGAAGTGGTCACCATCACCAACACGAAGTATATTAATTCCGGCTCGGTGGTGGAGTTATTGGAAAGCATTCAGAAGAAGTTTAGCGATCTGCCGATCACCTTGATCTTAGATAATGCGGCCTACCAACGCTGTGCCTTGGTCCAAGCCAAGGCCCAGGAACTGGGCATCCAGTTGCTATTTTTACCCCCGTATTCGCCAAATTTAAATCTCATCGAACGTCTCTGGAAATTCGTCAAAGCCGAGAGTTTAAACGCGGTATATTATGAAACCTTCCCTGCGTTTTGTGACGCGATTACGCAATGTTTGCAACAAACCGCCACCGCTCACAAAGATCGCCTCGATACCTTGCTCACGCTAAAGTTTCAACGCTTCCCATCGGCCGACGACAAGGAAAAGAATGACGGGTTAGCAGGATAGGGCCCCGACGCGATGGTCGAGCACGTCTACGAGGGTTGAGCTCTAGGGACCCATCTGGTCCTCGCGGTCCCATGGCGCCCGTAGGGCGCGACGGGCTCCCGGGATGATGGTCTGCTACTCAGATGTGACCACGCGGCCATGGTCCATCGCGGCTACCGGGGAGATCCTCCTCTTCCGTTTCATCCTTTTCACCATTTTTTCAAGATAACACCCGGGTCATTGGACGGTTATGCGTCCGGACCTCTTAAATCCTCGTATTTCAGTCATCCCAATCCCAAGATTTTGATGGCGCTCGATCCGCTGCTTAGCCATGGGCGTCCCAATTCGCCAGGAGAAGTTACCCGGTCCTTCCATAAACCAGTGGACTCCGACTGGTCGAGGCTGAAGGATCTGAGTCTGTCTGTTCTCAACTCGACCCGTGACGAAGATACCTAAATTTTTCCGTTCCGACCATTTGTTCCGAAGGTCAGCGGCTTTTCAAAACCGAAAATTTGACCCGCGAGCAGTATATATAAATAGATCCGACAGGGACTACTCTGCAGTCAATCTCTAGAAGGCCAAAAGACGGTAAATTCTACGACCCAATAAAGATCTAATTTGGGCATGACAGATCACACATTAAAGCGAGAAAAATCGAAAAACCTCGTCGTCAGACGGCTGCGGAATGTTTTGAGGCAAATTTTATTTTTGGCGATTAGTAGGGAGGAGTTTGAAAACTTCCATCGAATACCTACTATGGGTTTAATGAGGATATCTAGTTTCTCAGTGTGAACTAATTGAGAGGAGGGTTTCGAATTGAAACACTTTCAGCGCACTATCGTGTTGGGATTAGGGAGCGTAGCGTTGCTCGCTAGCATGGTGGCATCTGGGGCGCGGTGGGCTCCTGCGGCAACGTCGAAGATTCCTCAATATCACGGAACGATTAACATTGACTTTGGGGGCAGTCCCGGTGAGGGATGGACGGCCATCGCAAAGGCTTACGAAAAGATCGAGCCAGGGGTTCACGTCAACGTGCAATGGCAGGATCCAAGTACCTACAGCACGGCGCTGACCGCTCAAATTGCTGGAGGTCATCCGAGTTGGGATTTGGTCACAAATAATACCGTTTCGGCCTTGATCACCGAGGGAAAATTTGTGAACTATCGGCCGTATTTGTTTGAAATGGATCCTTATACGCACAAGCTGTGGGAAGACAGTTTTAAGTGGGACGAGATGGGCTACAATCCTGTCACTGGCGAAGGAGGAACAGGACCCGCTGATGCTTTGTACTCATTGAGTGATCAAGAAATTCAGGTAGTCTTTATCTACAATAAAGGGTTGTGGGCCAAGGCGGGAATTACCAAAACCCCCACAACGTTCAATCAACTTCTTGCGGACTTTAAAAAGTTGAAGGCATCCGGGACCATTCCGTTTGCGGTTGGGGGTGACTATAACAGCCTATGGGGTGACGAATCTGGATGGATGTTACAAACCTACCCCGCCCAGTACACAGAGATTGCCGTGAAAGAAGCCGAAGCTCGCCCTGGGGACTATGATTATGTGAAGGCTATCAATGGGAAATGGCACTTCGAACCCTCCAATCCGTTTAACGACGCATCTACCAAGGTGATCGATAATCCAGTTCGAGAATGGGCGTTAGTTAAGCAAGCTAAGTTGCCATCGTTTAATTTAACAAGTGCTCCGCAGATGGCTCTGGACAGGAATCTTCGCGCGCTCTTCTCTTACACGGAACCGGGGTGGACGGGTACCAGCGATACCGAAGCATTCAGTCTGTTTCTTTCGGGCAAGGCCGCTACGGCAGTAAACCTTACGCCGATCGTCACTACGTTCTCGAAAGATTTAAAGAGCACGACGTATACCGGTAAAGCTGGAAAAAGCTTTAAGTCGTTTAAGCTTGGGTTATTTAATTTGCCATCCATGACAGGAAAGTATGTGGAGGGACCTGCGCAGACGATTGCGTTGAATATAGGGTACCAGGGATTTATCTATAAAAGTGCTGCGCAGAGCGCGTTGGACATGAACTTTATGGAGTGGCTAACCAGTCCTCAAGGGGCGACGGTCATGGAAAACGCAGCCGAACAATCTCCGAATGGCGGTCCCTCGCCACTCACCTTGAAAAACTTTACCCTCCCGGGAAAGCTGAACAAGGAGTTTCATGCTGTACCGATTATGCCGGAAGCGAATACCCCGGCGGGGCTAATTGAGCGAGGACTCGATAACTATCAGCCCAGTGTGGTCAGTTGGGTCGATTTGGCGCAGAAGTATTTTACGGGAGCAATTAGTACCAAAGCGTATGCGAAGGCTAGCGAAGCCAATATTCAACACTACTTTGTTCCTGCCCTAGAATCGGTGGGTGACATGACGTTACAGGACCTCAAAACGCCGAACAAGGAACCAGTTCCTCCTACCAAACAACCTTAAAGCAAGTTTCGAATAAGAGAGGGATTAGGCGTCGCCTGTTCCTCTCTTTTACCGATGGGGAGGCATTGGCATGAACTTACGCAAATGGCTGTGGGTCGCAGTCATGGTGGTGATAGGATTGGGCTGGGGATCGGTCGCGTTCGCCGCATCGACTCCAATCACGGAATTTACTGCGAAAGATATCATTTATTCGACCGCTATCGCCGATAATGATTCCTTGGCCGTGGTGGGATCTCGCGACGATGACGTCTATGCGTTGACCTTACATGGCCATCTATTGTGGAAACGAGTGATGGAAAACGCAGTGAGTTCGGTAGCCGTTAGTCCGCATGGGAATTTTATCGTGGCGATCGATCAAGAAAATCAAATGACATTATACACGCGCACGGGCCGTCAATTATGGGACGTAGCGTTACCTAACACCGCCGCCGCTGTAATCGTTGGTCCAAAGGCCCGAAGTATTTGGGTGGCGTCACAGGAAATTCCGCTTATCTTTAAATACAATCATCTAGGCAACAATACAGGCCAAATTGTCTTGCCTGCGGCGGCTGTATCGATGGCAGCTACTCCGACGATGGATCGTTGGGTCGTTGGAACGATTAACAATCAAGCTTATCTATACAACGGCCACGGCCGTGAGTTGTGGTCCTTCTCCACGGGCGGAACGGTCTATGGAGTTGGAATTAGTCCCCATGGTCGGTTTGTGATCGTGGGCTCACAAGACCAATCAGCGTACTTGCTTAATGGTCAGGGGCACCTATTATGGTCGAAGAGTTTCGGAAATGCTGTAAATGCTGTGGCTGTGAGTCGGGGTGGCCATCGAGTTGGAGTCGCGACAGCGTCGGATCTGTTGGTCGTCTTAAATCGATCCGGTAAAACGCTGTGGTCGCTCAATACAGGACAGCCGAACGATGCCATGGCGCTGTCGGAAAATGGAAGCCAGTTAGTAGCAGGATCTCAAAACCATAACGCCTACTTTGTCAATGTCAACCAGGCCGCCTCCTCTTTTGCGGCCCGAGGTCGATGGATTGTGATTATTGTAATCGCGTTAGTGGCAGTATTGGTGGCAGCAGGGTTGTGGGGTTGTTAAATGCT
>JAMCVM010000035.1 GCA_023475835.1 Bacillota bacterium
AAAGATTCTAAGACGCTCGACGACATCCCCTCGACCGCCCGGGCTCGTCGGATGCTGAGCCCAGTAATGTCGCGAACCGTATCAATACGGTGGTTCTCTAAGACCGCTCGCCCAGCAATGCCGATGCGATGGCCTCCGGGAAGGGTCAGATACCCTTGGCGGATTTCGTCCAATCTGGCATACAGCGAATGATCGGCCAACCGCAAGAGCAAAGCGTTTAACGTTTCCGCAGAAGTGGGGCTTAAAGCCAGAGCCTTGGTCCCAAATCCTCCGTAGAGATAGACCGGCCGTCCCACTCTAAAACGGATTTCTTGCAAACTCTCTTTAAGCGTTTCGGACTCAGTGGCAATTTCCCGGCGCCAGGGATCGGGCAGATATTCCCACGGTTCCGCCACTGCCATCGCCTCTTTTCATCGTCTGTCGTTCCAATCTATGGGACGGGCCTGCACTTTATGCCGGGATACGGTAATTCTTAGGAGAAAGCGGCATAGGTAGCGATAAGTCAGTGACGGGACCGATGAACCTCAACGCATGGTGACCGGATCTCGGATTGGGGTCCAAATGACAGCGAATCCTTCCATAGACGGTCGAACTGGGCCAGCATCCTGACCCACGCCATGAGCGCCTGACGAAGGCGACTTGCCGGGGCTCAATAAGAACGATAAGTAGTCTCGAACAAAACCGAACCCTACACAAAATCGGTCGACGGTCTTTATCGTTGGGTTGTTCAAGGGGGGGAAAGCTCGGAATCCAGGCCATGAGCTCTTGACCGGAGCGAAAGAAGGCGTGGCCTGCCCTGCCCGGAGTCCTGTTCATCCGCAAACCCGCGAGACTCTTTCAAGAACTCGGTGCCGAGTTCAATGCGATCCATCACCAAGATCTCGTTATCGGCATACAGTAATGTGTTCGAGCTACCTGGTGCCCAGGTGGTCAGCAATGACAAGCATGCATGGTCAATTGCGACCCGAGGGTGCTCAAAGTCAGGTGGCTAGAATCCACCCGCTCTGAATGGTGAGCGCGGGCCTACTGTGGCATGGGGCCTTGGTAACGAGACCTTGTGAAGTCCACGGGACAATGTAGCCGCATCTCGATAGGGCGAATTTTGGCCGGAGTTAGGCCGGAAGTGCATGGTGAGTGACCACCAAGCCCAGATAAACTGCGTCAGCGTTAACAAGCGAAATCACCCTGACATGCTTGAGCCAAACGGCACGTAGCCGGAACGAACGCCTTGACCTCGTTCGTCCACCATTCCATCGGCTATCGCAGAAGATGAGCCACCTAAACCATTCACGAAAGGACTCTGAGCGCAACGGGTTAAGCCTCATCAGGCCTGCCGATGGGGCAGTCGGTCGGTCGTAAGACCGATACAATCTTGAGGAGGTAAGGGATTGGGTAGGAAGCGAATACCTCTTGGTAATCGAGGGAATAGAAGCCGTTCTGCCTAGCAGAACCATGGTCCAACGCGAAAGCGTGCTGGCTCACCCGCGGTCAGTCCCGTCAGCGAGGAACGAGGTAGCAGGGATAGGAAAGGAGAAGCTATGATGAACCCATTTTCCCCTAAACCGCTCTGTGCGTGTCCACAGTGTCCCCACGTACGACCAAGGCTCTGGCTCTCATGGCCCGGTTATCTCGCCTCCTTGCCTGGGCAGCCAGCGAGGGGGCTCCGGACGATGGGAATCCTTGCCCCCCCACCAAAATGGGTTATAGCAGGCTGCCGAGTGGTTTGAGCCGGATGAAGGGAAACTGTCACGTCCGGTTCTGAGGGAGGAAAGGAGCCGCAAGGCTCCTGACCTACCTGGCCTTGATTGGAATACGCAGTACTTGACACTAGTGCATCACCCCCATCGGTCGCACATGGATGTAACCTCTATTTCTGAATCGGATTCACCCACGGTATCCACTGGTTACCGCCATCTCTCGTCTGATAAAGGATCGTGTCGGTGCGTGCTTGCATGAGCATGAATCCCATCTGGGACGACACGCGATCGCGATTCCACGGTACTCCTGCCGGTATCGAGAGGGTAGTCCAGGTCTGACCCCCGTTGTTGGTGTCGTAAAGATGCGCACGATCCGCTGCCTGAACAAGCAACCATCCTTGATTGGCGTTAACCCATCGGGTGATAATCGTGGTACCTATCGTAAACGTACCGGGCAGCGAAGATATTTTGGTCCAGGTGCGTCCGGCCGTCAGGGTGCGAAATATCACCAAATGCTCTTTATCCGTGTTCGGTCCTAGCCCAAGCCAAACCGGGAGTACTGCGGAGGATGCGGATACGATGGACGGGGCCAAGGTCGAAGGAGAATATGCGTCCGACGGAAGCGATAGCGGGCTCGAATGCCACGATCGTCCGCCATTTCTGGATTCAACGAGGAGGGCATGCGCAGTAACACTCGTTCCGGTGACGATCCCATCGCGTCCGTTGAGAAATTGCAGGCCCATAATTTCTCCGCCGACGATCTGACTCCAGACTCGGGTCCACTGCGGCTGCGTTGCCGTCGTTTGCCAGAGTGCCACCCCGGTGGATCCAGCTAGGCCTTGGGTGGTCCCGAGTATCCAAGCGTCGTGGTTGCCGATGGCCGCAAGATACGTATAGCCTAATCCGCCGGCGATCATCCCGTGGATCGTCGATTCGTGCCAGTGCCCCCCACCGTCCGCCGTATGCCAGATCTCGACCGCATTCTGCATCGGGTCGGGCACGGTAATCCACGCCGTTCAGGGATTTGGAAACGCCACCGTCTTGCCCCCATGAAAGTCTTTGGCGGCCAGGGGTTTTAAAGTGGCCGTCAGGCGCCTCGGGCTACCATTACTCCAGTGCCTACTTCCTTTGGCGGTTTTAAGCACTTGGCCCTCGGCATTTATCGCCCAGCCTACGGTGGGCGATAGCATATCTACATCGACCAAAGTGGTGTCGTTGGGGTGTTGGAGGACGTTGGCGAGAACGATGCCGCCAGCACCGGTGACCTTATGGCCAGCGCGCTTGCCATAAGGCTGACGATTATCGGGTGCTGCCAACGCGTGACAGGCAACATCCCCAGAGATTTTCCAACCATGTGATTTCCTGGTTAAAAAAACCTCGTAAACCGTCGTTCGAGGTCACTGTCGGATGACAGCGCGGATCTCACAGGAGCCCCAGGACTCGCTGTAAAGCTCGTCGTCCGCTGGAGGGCTGCTCTCGCACCATTGAAAGAGAATCGACGGGACGGCCCGCTCTCCTTCGCCGCCAAGGATCCACGAAAGAGAATGGCTATGGGTCTCGCCCCTGTCTTTCGCGTGGTGCCCTCGGCCCGGGTGTTACCCGGCTCCTGATTCAGATGCCCCGCCGCGTCTTTCACCGTGTGACTACGGCAGGGATGATGTCGTACCCAGCGTGAGTTAGTGCTGATAAATCTGGTGACGCTGATCCAGCCAAGCGTTCAGATATTGATGATGTTGCAGCAACACGCTCTTCATTTCTTGCGTAATGTTGTGCCATGCACTCCAGTCTGCACGGCGATAGGTGGTATCGTTCCATTTTCCCCGCCGTTGCATCCATTCACGCAAGGGTTTTGGCACATTCTCCCGCCAGACCTTCAGTCCCCCGCGCCGTCCAATCACCAAAGCGGCGGCGTGATGCACACTGATCCCGTATTGCGGTTGATACTTGAATCGGCCAATCATGGACGTGTAAGCGGGCTTCGCCTTACGCACTTCGACTCCCTCACGGGTGGCTTGGCGTTCTAACGCCGTCAAGAACGCCCGGTAGGTAAACTGGTGGGTCACCCGATTGAACTTGGCGCTCACATCTTTGTCGTGAATGAAATCTAAGTCTTCCACCACGAGACCCGCTCCGCGTTCTTTGGCCCACTGCACGGCTTGATGGGTCACCGTCCCGATGATGACATCCCGTTGAGTGGCCCGCGCATCGTACAGGCAACTATCGCCGAAGGTGGCAAACCCTTGCGGATTGCCATCGGGGCGGACATGGCAGAGAGCTAGAAAGGTGACATTGGTGTCCAAGCCCACCCACCCGTTCACCGGATAGGTTCGCAGGGTCACCGGTGCTTCCTCCACCGTGATACGCACCTGATAGCGTCCGTGCCGGCGGAGAATTTCGACTGGGTACGGATCACCAGACGCTAGTACTCGATGCAGTAACCCTTCATAATCCCGTCCGTTGATCTTCCCAGTTTTACTATGCACCTTGCGAGCAACATAGAGCGGCAGAGAGAGCTTGCGGTAACGTATCCCTTTTTTCTCCGGATCGCGTTCATCCAGAGAAATGTCGAGCATCCAGTGCTCGGAACCTTCGTGAATGCGCAGGAGAGGATTGCCGCTTTTTGTTCGGTCGCCACGGGCAGACAACCGCCCATTGCGCCCTTCGTCCCATTGTTCTTTCCAGACTTTTTGTCGTCGCAATTCGGCTAACGGGTCCGCCAGCGTATGGAACCGTTCTAAGAATAGCTTGCGCGTGCCGAAAATGACGGGAGGAAATGTCTTCTCCGTGACATGTTGCTGATAAAACGCGACGTGTTCTTGTTGCCGCAGGAGTTTACGTTCCAACCCGGGGATCCGCCGGGAATCGG